>JBDTWQ010000088.1:0-3972 GCA_040006595.1 Nitrosospira sp. | reverse complement strand
TGCCGGGTAGGAAGTAAAGCGCCGACGTAAGCGATGTTTATAACAGTTGAACGTGAGCAAATAGTATTGGGGTTTTACGCTTTTACCGCATTTCTACGGACGGTTTGGTTTAAGTCTAAAGTATACTGCTGACGCATTGCGCCGCATGAAAGCTACTCTTACGGCAGCGCCAGAGTAACCACTTACTGACTCGAACTTGGCGGTATTTCATACGGGGCGCATGCGCTTTGCTTATTGCGGAACGCAATAACGCTACGTAACCCGGTCTTCTGGGAACAGCTCTTCAGGTTAGGGCAACTGCTGATCAATTACAACATTTATACCCTTGTCGCCAACCTTGGCGGGTTGACTGAGACCTTGCAGATCGCCGCTTTGCGGCATGGGAGATCCGGATTTTGAAATTCTGGCACCCACTACGACTTCATCGGAAAAAGTGGATAGCTGCACACCGGATCTGGCCATGGAGTCGTTCAGCGTAAAAGTCGCCGGTAAATCCTTGACCTGCAGGCGCAGGGTTGCCAGCGGTGCTTTTGGGCCCACTTTGGCGCGAGCAAAAATATACAGGCTATCATTGGGTGAGGCTTTGCCAGCCAGGGCAGAGCCCAAGGTCACCTTACCGGAAAGAGTGCCGCCTCCCGGTGCTGCAGCAGCTCCCGTAGCCGCGAGCGACTCCGGCTTATTCCCGGCGGGGGGTGGATTCTGCCCGGCTGGTGCCTGATCCTGCGCTCTTGCTAAAGTGGGGCCCTTTCCTGCAGCCAGGGATTTCGCTTCGGCTATACTGCTGCTGACGGATCGCCCCAGTTCGGACTCCGCTGGAATGAGCGCCAGCAATTGTTCCCAATATCTGGCTGCTTCCGCGAACTTTTTCTGCTCGAATTCAGCCGTACCTGCCAGCGCCAGCGCTTTGGGATTCTTGGGGTCCAAGCGAAGCGCCTTGCCGATCAGTTCAAGTGGTTTTCCCATCAGGCTGCCATTGTTCGTCATCGCCACAATGTCTGCATAATCGGTGATCAATTCCGCGTTTTCTGGAACCAGAGCAAGCACCTTTTCGTAAGCAACCTTCGCGTCATTGAAACGCTGCATTATTGCGTAGGTTCTCCCCAACATGATCCAGCCTTCTGCATCGTCCGGCTGTTCCTTGAGGCGCGTGGTAAGGTTTTCCAGTACCGATGAGAAATTTTCGTGCCCGCCTTCATCCGAGGTGGCTGACATCGGCATCTGCTCGGCGGCTGGTTGAGGCGTCAGCGCACGGGTGTTGCCCAGCCAGAGATAAAGCGAAATCGCCAGGAGCGGTAGCACCAATACCACCAATGTTATGGTTGCAACGTTGCGGTTGCCGCCGCCCATCGCCAATGTGGCAGTCATCGATTCTCCCTCCGGAATGTCTTCCAGCATTCGATGCTGCAATTCCCGCTTGCTTTGCTCATATTGTTCACGCGTAAGAATGTCGCTGCGTAAATCGTTATCGAGTTCGGCTAACTGATCGCGATAGATATTGATGTTAGTTGTGTTACGCGCCAAGCCGGCGTGCTGGTACTTTTTTCTCAGCAGCGTAGGAATGACGAACAGCAAAGCGCCGACAATAAAAATGCCGACAACAACCCAAAATGACGTCATGCGTTGTTACCCTTGCTTTCCTTTAGCAAGGCTTCGGCCTGCTGGCGTTGCTTATCGGATAGGGCTGGGTCTTCGATCTGCCTGCGGCGGCGTTTGAGATAGAAAAACAGCAGTATCGCTCCCGCGGCAAGAAAAACGAATGGTCCGAACCACAAAACGATGGTCGTGGGTTTAACCGGCGGTCGATAGAGCACGAAATCGCCGTAGCGTGCTACCATAAAATCGATAATTTCCTTGTCGCTTTTATTGTCTTTCATCTGCTCACGGATTTCGCGGCGCAGGTCGTTGGCAAAGTCCGCCCGGGAACCCGCGAGCGATTCATTCTGGCATACGAGGCAACGCAGATCTTCAGATAAATGAATCATGCGCCTTTCAATCTCGGGGTCTTCCGCTACCGGCGCGGCTTCTCTGGCCCAACTCGAAGGCAGCACGAGCATCAGCGCAAGCAGAAAGGTAAATTTTTTCAGGCTGAAAAAATTTTGTTGCAGACCAGCAGATTTTTGTCCGCAGCCGGATATAGGCGATCTGAGGAAAGACGACAGGCTCATCCTTGCAGTTCCTTCACTAGCGGGAGAATTTTTTTCTCCAGCGCTTCCACTGTTACAGGACCGATCTGTTTGTACCGGATCACGCCATTTTTATCGATGACATAGGTTTCCGGCACGCCATAGACGCCATAGTCTATGCCTGTCCTGCCTTCGGGATCCCTTATGCTGACTGTGTAAGGATCTCCGAATTGTTTCAGCCATTGCAAAGCCAGGTCCCGTTCGTCCTTGTAGTTGAGACCGTAGACAGGAACAATTCCGGATTTGGCTAATTGAACCAGTAAGGGATGTTCCTCCCGGCAGGAAACGCACCATGAGGCCCACACGTTCAGCAGCCATACCTTGCCCAGATTCTCTTTCGACGTGAGCGTTTTATCCGAATCTTGTAATTGCTGCAACTGGAAATCGGGGGCAGGCTTTCCGATCAGTGGCGATGGCACCTGACGCGGGTTGAGGTTAAGGCCAATAAGCAAGAACACAACGAGTACGATAAATGCTACCAGCGGCAGCAGGAAACGCATCATGCCTTCTTGCTCCGGGCAATAAGGGGTGGCACCGAGATCATGCCGGCCGTACTCGCGACTTTCTTGTCGTCTATGGGTTGACGCTTCTCGCGCATCGCCAGGCGATAACGCCGGTCCGACACCGCCAGAAAGCCTCCAAACGCCATCAGCATGCAGCCGAACCAGATCCAGTCCACGAATGGCTTATGATAAACCCTGACCACCCAGGCACCGTTTTCCAGCGGTTCACCCAGCGCAACATAGAGATCGCGGAACACGCCCGTATCAATCGCGGCTTCAGTCATGGCCATGCCTGAAGCGGTATAGGTTCTTTTCTCCGGCTCCATGCTGCGAACCTTTTCCCCATTGCGCAGCACATCCATCTGCCCGATATCAGCCATGTAGTTGGGACCCGGTTCTTTTTTCACCCCATTAAAACGGAAGGTGTAGCCACCTACTTCCACGGTATTGCCGATTTCCATGCGGACATCTTTCTCGGTCTCGTAGCCGCCCACCAGCGTGACGCCAATGATGAATACAGCTATGCCCAGGTGCGCCGCATGCATGCCGTAATAGCTGCGCGATTGCGAGGCGAGCTTCGCAAATAGCCCCTCCTTACCGCTACTCATCAGGCGATGCCGCAAATTAACCGCCATGCTGGCAATAACCCAGAAAGCCAGCAGCAAACCAAAGCTTACCCATGGTTTCCATTCGCCCATAAGGAATGGCATGACCAGCGCAGTCACCATGCTCACGGCAAAAGCCCAGCGCAAACGCACCGCCAGGTCCGGCAGACTAGCCTGTTTCCAGCGTGCAAGCGGGCCGACCCCGATCAGGAAAATCGCTGGCGTCATCAATGGGACGAATACTGACTCGAAGTAGGGAGGGCCAACCGATAATTTACCCAGATCAAGTGCATCAATGATTAGTGGATACAGGGTGCCGAGCAAAATGCTGCCAGCCGCCACCATCAGTAACAGATTATTGGCAAGCAGTAGCGATTCTCTCGACAATACTTCGAACTTGCCGCCCAGTCCGATCTTGGGCGCGCGCCAGGCAAACAGCAGTAGTGAAGCTCCGATGACGATAACCAGAAATGCAAGGATGAATATTCCTCGCTTGGGGTCGGTGGCGAAAGCGTGAACCGATGTCAGCACGCCGGAACGAACGAGGAATGTACCCAGCAAACTTAATGAGAATGCGCAAATTGCCAGCAATACGGTCCAGCTCTTGAAGCTGCCGCGTTTCTCGGTTACTGCCAATGAGTGAACCAGCGCGGTTCCTACCAGCCAGGGCATGAAAGATGC
>JBDTWQ010000087.1:0-6275 GCA_040006595.1 Nitrosospira sp. | reverse complement strand
ATCAAAGATTTGCGAGCGGTGCTGTCTGATCTAACGGCAAATTAATATTTATCTGTAGCTTGTGCGCGACAAAGCCGAGATATGCAAAGCTTGCAGAAGGAGGGGAGAAAACAAAAGCCGTCGATGGGGGCTTGGCAAAGCATCTGATATCGCTTCTTCCCCCGTTCGAGCTCGTGCTGGATGGGCTCAGTGCTGTGCCTTCCAATGTTAAAACGCTGCCGGTAAATCCCGCTTCTTATATCCGGACAGCGCTACAGTTTCGCTATCAGATCCAGCGCGTCAAACGGAGCCTTCACTTTGACATCATTATCGAAGTAGCAATAGACATCGCGAGGGTGCCGTTCCGGTTTGGGCTGTGTAGAGATGAGATGCGCGTCGTCCGGCTGAGAACCTTCGCGCCAGGCGCGGATGCGACCGGCCCAGCGCGTCAACGCTTCGGGGGTATAGCCGCTCGCATAAATTTCTTTGTCACCATGCAAGCGGAGATACAGAAAGTCCGCCGTAATATCTTCCCGATAAGGCCATTTCCCCGCCGTGTCCGCGATGACCAGTGCAATGTTGTACTCACGCAGCAGTTGCACGAATGAGATGTCAACGAAGCTCTCGTGCCGGATCTCGATCGCGTAGCGCAGGTTCCGGGTGGCGTCGATTGCCAGCCGGACGCGGCCGGTCATATGAGGCTCGCGCCGGCGGGCAAGACTCAGTGCTTGTTCGGTATCGCGCGGCAAAAGCTCGAAGAAGCTCTTCATCTTTTCCGGGTCGTAGCGGAAGCTCGGCGGGAACTGCCACAGGATGGGCCCGAGCTTTTCTCGCAAGTTGAATATTCCGGATGCGAAAAAGTTGGCGAGCGGGCCCTCAATATTCTTCAGGCGCCTTATATGTGTAATGTAGCGCGCTCCCTTGATGCTGAAAACAAAGCCCGGTGGCGTGTCGTGGTACCAGCGCTCGAAGCTTTCCGGTTTCTGGAGTGAGTAAAACGTTCCATTGATCTCTATTGTAGGAAGCGCACGGGACGCATATTCGAGCTCACGGTGCTGCGGAAGCCCGGGAGGATAGAAGACACCGCGCCATGGTGGGTAGCGCCAGCCAGAAATTCCAATTCGTGTTTCACCCACTTGTTATTAACCCTCTCCGCGCTGCGGTCCTTTGCCGTCGCTGGTGTAGGCAGGCGGCATGTAAAAGTTAAGTGTGATTAGCATGTCTTGACCGGTATTTCAACTGTTGCGATACCGTTTCCGGATAACACGTACAGCCATTGATCACCACCGCGGTGGCGGTTTTTCGGACTGCCTTCTGCATTGCCAAGCGGAAAAAACCATTTGATCATTTTCAGGCATGGTGGAGGAAAGGCCTTGCCAATTTGAGATCTGTTACGAATCGGCGATATTCATCATCCTTGTTTTGTTCAGGCACGCGCAACAAAAACGAGGGGTGGACTGTAATCAGCAATGATACACCTGGCGCATATTCATGCAATCTGCCCCGATTAGCCGTTATCGGCGTCGCGCGGCCCAGGAGTGAGCGTGCGGCTGTTGCGCCCAGCGCAATAAGGAGGCGGGGAGCCACCAGTTCGATTTCACGTTTCAGCCAGTCGTGACACGCGGCAATTTCCGCATCGACGGGTTTTTTGTGAAGACGGCGCTTGCCGCGAAGTTCAAATTTGAAGTGCTTGACGGCATTGGTGATATAAACCTGCTCACGCGGGATATCGACTGCTGCCAGCGCCCGAACCAGAAGCTGGCCGGCAGGGCCGACGAATGGATGGCCTGTGCGATCCTCCTGGTCGCCGGGTTGTTCGCCAATGAGCATGACTGACGCGTTCGCGGGCCCTTCACCGAAAACGGTTTGCGTGGCGTTCTCCCATAGTGGGCAGGCGCGGCAGGTGGCAGCCGCTTTGCGTAGCGTTTCTATGGATCCGCCTGCCCGCTCTGCGGGATGTGAGTCAACCCCTGGACCTGTTTTCATAAAGGTTGGGCCTCCCGAAGCAGGGGTTGAAGTGAGATCTACTACTGGTGTTCCCCCTGCTATGCTGAATAAACTCTGACTGATAAGATAAGAGTTTGCGAAAATTTTATTTGGTCAAGAAATCGCTGGGCGAATTAGACGCCTGATCGAGTTTCCGTCGCGCCTTTGCTGGCAAACTCGGATTTATTCAAAAGCTCCTCAGCTTATAAGCTTAAACTTTCGTCGCAGGCGCTTCGATATCTTCTCTCCCGGTAAGTTGGGGCGCATCGTCCGAGATCAATTCGAACCAGAATATGCTGCCCATCCCGACGGTGCTTTCCACACCGATTGAACCTCCCATAAGTTCGACCAATTGTTTCGATACCACCAAGCCGATGCCCGTGCCCTCGACAGATCCGGTCTCTTGTCCGAGCCGATTGAATTGCTGGAAAAGCTGCGCCAGCTTTTCCGGAGGCAACCCTGGTCCAGTGTCCTTGATGCTGATGCGAATACGCTCGGGTGCTACCCTATTACAGCTCACTTCGACCGTACCTTCGTCACGGTTGTATTTGATGGCATTGGAGAGAAGATTGAGTAGAACCTGCTTCACCCGGGTTCGATCGGCCTTAACAAAAAAATTTGTATCTGGCGAGGGAAAGATCAGGTGGATGCCACGCTCCCGTGCCTGTGGTTCGCTCATGGTCCGGCATTCGCACATGACATCCGCCACGCAGATCGGTTCCTGCGAAACTGCAAGCCTGCCGGATTCGATGGCGGCCAGATCGAGGATTTTATTAATCAGCTCCAGCAGATACCATCCCGCACCGGCAACTTCTTTAAGCATCGTCATTTGGGCAGGTGTCGGCGGCGGGGAGCCGGATTCCATCAACTGGGTAAAACCGAGCATGACATTGAGGGGAGAACGCAACTCATGGGTCATGCTGGAAAGAAAATCTGATTTTGCAAGGTTGGCTTTCTCTGCATCGGTCTTGGCTTTTGTCAGCTCCACCTCAATCAGCTTGCGTTCGGCAATATCGCGACGCAATTCTTCGTTTACCTTCGCCAACTCATCCGTGCGCTTCGCCACCAATTCCTCAAGGCGGTAGCGGTGTTGCCGCAATTCCTCTTCCACCCGTTTACTTTCGGTGATGTCAACCAGGATACCCTGAAGAAATAAGGAGCGTCCCGATTCATCTCGTACCACGCTCGCTTCGTCTCGGAACCATAAAACCGTTCCGTCCCGGCAAAGCAGACGGTACTCGCAGCGCAGGGAAATGCCGGTGACACGGCTTTTTGCGCGTTCGTCGAGCGCGAAGACCCGATCCTCCGGGTGAATTTGGGCGAGATGGATTTCTGGATCGGCCAACCATTCTTCCGGGGAGAAACCGAGAGTCTTGACCTGAGAACTGACATAAAGGAACCGGTTCGTCCCATCCAGTGCGACGATATAAACGATCGCAGGAATTTTTTCCACCAACGAGCGGTATTTGGCCTCCGCCTGGAACAGCTTGTCTTCCGTCAGTTTCTTTTCCGTCAGCATCCGCCGCTCGGTCAGTATGCGTTGAATGATGGCGGGGAGCAATTCAAGGTATTGCCGGTCGACATCCTTGATCAGGTAATCCCGTGCGCCACGCTTCATGGCCGCCACGGCGATAGTGGCGTTGTCAGCGCCCGTCAGCATCATTACGGGTATGGAAATATTGCCTGCGTCGTCGGTCAACTTAGCCAGAAACTCTAAACCGTTCAGATCCGGCAGGTGGTAGTCGAGTAAAATGCAGTCCGGCTTTTGTGTATGGGCAAGTTCTAGTCCCTCCATACCGGTTTCGGCTTCGGAAAGCACGAATTCATAGTCCGGAACCTGCACAAGAGCGCGGCGACAGGCCATGCGATCCACTACGTCGTCCTCGACGAGGAGTATGCGAATCAGCGGTTTGGTCATAGAAGCATCAGGTGGTGGGAATCCAGAAATGGTCCGGAGCCAGTTTCTGCTACGGCATCTCGCTAATGGTCCAATAGGCATCGATGGAACGCATGACCTCGACGAACTGCCGGTAATCGACTGGTTTAGCCATGTAGCCTGCTACCCCCATGTTGAAACTGTTTACCTTGTCCTGTTGTTCCTCCGATGTAGTCAGCACCACCACCGGAATACGCTTTAATTGAGCATCATGCTTCACCACATGTAGAAATTCGATGCCATTCATGATGGGCATGTTCAGGTCAAGCAGGATAATGCATGGTTTCTCGCTCGCAGGGTCTTGCAAATAATGCACTGCCTCCTCTCCGTTTTCCAGATGTACAAGCGGATTTGTTACGTGAATCTCCTTAAGGGCGCGAATGACTGTCATAGTGTCTACTTGATCGTCTTCCACGAGGAGGATGGGTTTGTTGGTAATTTTCACGTTCTTTTCCTTTACTTTGAGTTAGCAATTCTTGCGGTTTGGGGCAGGGTGAAGAAAAATGTGCTACCTTCACCCATAGTGGATTCGATCCAAATATGTCCGCCGTACATTTCCACGATTTTTTTTACCAGCGCCAGGCCGACACCGGTACTTTCTATCCGGTCACGCGGGGCGAGCGTCTGGAATAGTTGAAATATTTTTTCGAAATGGCGCGACTCAATGCCAGGCCCATTGTCGGTAATGCTGAGCTTCCAGTGTTCGCCCTCATCGCTACAGGCGATGCTAATTTTACTCTGGGGCTTATCTGCGTATTTAATGGCGTTGGAAAGCAAGTTTTGAAATATCTGCTGGATGCGGGTCGGCTCCGCGATAATAGTCGGCAAGGGATTCTCGACGCTGATGGTGACGTTCGCCGGCGGGGAGAGGAGATCAATCACCTCCCTCACCACCTGACTGAGGTCCACTGCGACCAGTGCCTCTCTTACGCGGCCAACACGCGAATATTGCAAAATACCGTCGATCAAGTTGCTCATGCGGTGCACCCTGCTGACAAGCAGGCGCATATGTTCCTTGCCTTCCTCATCGAATTTATCTACATAATCCGTGGAAAGCCAATCCGCTAACGCGCCGATGGCGCGCAGCGGCGCCTTCAGGTCGTGAGATACCACATAAGCGAAACTTCTTAGTTCCTCATTGGCGCTTTCCAGTTCGTTCATTAAGCGAGCCTTCTGATCCTCCGCCAGCTTGCGTTCACTGATGTCACGCATAATGCCGACATACATGCGATGGTCCCCGTCATGCATCTCGACCACCGCAAGGTCCACGGGAAACGCTGTGCCATCCTTGCGCAGGCCCGCGACTTCATGAGGCACCCCAAGAGCTCTGGATTTTTCGGTATCCGGATAGCTCTTGAAATGGTCAGTATGCCAACTTTGCCCTGGTTCCGGCGCAGGGAACAGCAGACCGACATTCTGCCCGATAATCTCCTTTTCCGTGTAACCAAAAATACGTTCCCCGGCCGGATTGAAGGTTCTAATCAAGCCCTGTTCATTAACCGATGCCACCCCGTCAATCAGATTATTGAGTAACGCCTGGGTATGTGCCTCGCTCTCGCGCACCTGGCCGATGGTGTCCACCAGGCTATCTCGCATCTCCTTCAGCGCTTGCATGAGCTGGCCAATTTCATCCTTGGAGCGAACTTCGATTTCCTGCGTTAAATTACCCGCGGCAACGCCGCGGGCAATCTTCACTACGCCTTCCAGCGGCTGAAAAATCCCACGGGTGAATACAAGGCTGATCAGTGCAGCCAGCACCAGAGCAATGGCTATCGACGCGATAAGAAGGTTCCGAATGATTTCGTAGCGACTCTGCTCCCGATTATATTCCCGGCTAATCTCATCCAGTTGCAGCTTAAAGAGCGCCTTTATACTTACATCGACTGGCGTATAGAGCGGGCGAATTTTTTCTACCAGGATGCGGTACGCTTCGCCGATTTGATTTGAGCGTAAAGCGGTTACTGCTGGATTCACGCCCTCCTCGATAAATTTATCCCGATTTTCCGCGAACGTCGCGGCCAGCGTTTTTTCTTCGGGAGTAAGATAAGTTGTAATGTAGGCTTGCCAGAGTCGAGTCATCTCCTCGATATCTTTTTCGACCGCTGCAGTTTTGCTTTCAATAATCTCGGGCGTCGGCACCATCAGGGCCGATGTGATGGCGAGGCGGTTTTGCAGCAGGAGCGATTCGATATCGGCGACCTGCTTGAGCGGGATGGCGCGATCATGATAAACCGTTTTCAAGCCTTCGATTGCATTACTCATGCCGAACAGACCCAGCATTTCGGTTCCCAGCAGGAAGACTACCAGGAAGGAAAGAATAAAGATCAGGCGCGACTTGATGGTTAGATTCTTAAGCATATTGACTTGAGCTATT
>JBDTWQ010000086.1:0-6547 GCA_040006595.1 Nitrosospira sp. | reverse complement strand
GGCATCGATCATCCCGGGAGCCATCCTCCCCCGAGCGCTTTGTAGAGCTGAACGACAGACACCAGATGGAAGCGATGCGTTGCCGCAAGGGCAAATTCGGCATCGAACAGATTTCGTTTGGCAAGGAGCACATCCACATAGCTGGTAATGCCGCCCTTGTAGCGGAGATCGGACACATGCAGAGCTGAGCGTAGCGCCTCGACCTGCTCCTGCTGCGCCTTGCGTTGATCCTGAACGGTGCGAACAGCCACCAGGGCGTCTTCAACCTCCTTGAATGCCACAAGGATGGTTTGCTCGTACTTGGCCAAAACCTGCCTCGCCTGAGCCTCTACAGCCCGCTGTTCGAAGCCCAGACTTTGAGCATTCAGCAGCGGCCCCGCCAATCCAAGCCCGCCCGCGCCAAATTCGCTTCCGGAGAGCAGCAGCTTCGACAGCGCCGGACTGGCCACCCCCAGGAAACCGGTGATCGAAAGTTTTGGAAACCGCGCGGCTTTGGTCATGCCGATTCTCGCCGTGGCCGCTGCCAGCGTTTGTTCCGCTTGCAGGATATCGGGACGCCGTTGCAACAGTTCGGAAGGAAGCCCGGCCGGCACTTCGGGGGGCATCAGTTGATCCGTCAGCGCATGGCCTCGCACAATCGGCACCGGATTTTTCCCCAACAATACGCTTAGTTCATTCTCTTTTTGAACCATCAGTCGTTCAAGTTCCGCCACCCTGGTCGCCGCGTTGGCCCGTTCTGCGTTAAATTGATCCAGATCAAGCCTGGAAATCAAGCCGCCCCGTAATTGCGCGCGGGCAATGGCGACCGATTCTTCCCAGGACGCCAGCGCATTTCGGGCAATATTTAGCTGCATGTCAAACTGCAAAAGGTCGAAATACGACTGCGCTACCGAACTCACTAACGTAAGCACTACTGCCCGGCGGTTCTCCTCGCGTGCCATCAGATCGGCAAAGGCAGCCTCATTGGAACGGCGGAGCCTGCCCCAGATGTCCAGCTCCCAGCTCAGGTTCGCCTGTCCAAAATAACTGTATGGGGTCGGGAATCCGGGGATAAGGAACCCGCCGAGAGTGCCAAAAGCCGGAGCATTGCCAACCACATCGAATTTGGGGAGATAATCCATGCGCGCTATGGACAGGCGAGCCTGAAGTTCTTCAACGCTTGCCACCGCCTGCCTGAGATCCTTGTTCTCCATTAAAGCCTGGTTAATGAGCCGTTGCAGTTCCTCGTCGTGAAGGAGCTCCCACCAGGGAAGATTGGCGATGGATTGCCCTTCTATTTGCGTCATGCGGAACTTGTCCGCTGTGTCGATAGGAGGCCGGGAATAGTCGGGCCCCATGGCGCAGGAGGCAAGCAGCAGGATTGGGAGCAATAATAATGCCCGAGTCCAGCGGTTATAGTTTTCCTTTAATGAAGACGAGGTCACCAGCGTTGGCCTGCCGGGTTTAACAGCAGGCTTGCTACCCGGACCAGCCGACTTAAAACCTGTAAACAAAGCAGCCAGTACCGCCAAACGAGGTCGTTTCAAATAGGGCGTCATGCTGTTTCCTTTTGTACATCTTCGGCTGGCTTCCCCACGTGCTTACGAGTAAGCCAGGTAAAAAACAGCGGGATGAAAAGTGTGGCGACAAAAGTGGCGAGCAGCATGCCGCCAAATACGCCGGTTCCCATGGAGCGCCGTGCGGCGGCTCCCGCCCCGGTCGCGATTACCAGCGGCACGATACCCAGTACAAAAGCCATCGACGTCATGACAATCGGGCGGAAGCGCAAGCGCGCAGCTTCAATGGCCGCTTGTGCCACCGGCATCCCCTCCTTCATTTTCTGGCTGGCAAACTCCACGATCAATATCGCGTTCTTTGCCGCCAGACCTATCAGTGTAATCAAGCCTACCTGAAAGTAAATGTCATTCGGCATCCCGCGTACCAGGATAGCAAGCAACGCTCCGGTCAGCGCAAAGGGCACGGCCATGATAACGGCCAGCGGCAGCGACCAGGTTTCAAATTGCGCGGCCAGGATGAGAAACACCATAATGATGGCGAAACTGAAAGCAAGGATTGCCGCCGAACCGGTGCGTTTCTCCTGATAGGCCTGCGCCGTCCAGGCAATCTGGTAATTATCCGGCAAATTCTTTGCCGCAATCTCTTCCACGAGTTTAATGGCGTCACCCGAGCTTACACCCGGCGCACCTCCCCCCATTATTTTTGCGGAAAGAAGACCGTTATAGCGTTCCAATTGCTCTGCACCGACGATAGTGCTTATTTTGCTCAGTGCTGACATGGGTACCATCGCGCCAGATTGTGAGCGTACGTACACCCTGCCGAGATCTTCCGGTTTCATGCGATATTGAGGTTCAGCCTGTAATTGCACACGGTAGGTACGACCGGACCTATTAAAATCGTTGATATAGAGCGAACCCATCGTGCTTTGCAAGGTGGCGTACAGGTCAGCAATGGCTACCCCCTGCGAGATTGCCTTGGCTTCATCCACTTCAATAAAGAATTGCGGTACCGTAGGACGGAAAAAAGTGTTGATGCCAGCCAGACGCGGCTCCTGGTTCAGTGCGTCGATGAGGTTGCTCACGACACCCGACAATCGCAAGGGGTCCGAATCACCGCGGGCTTGCACATAAACTTCAAAGCCACCGGCGGTTCCCAGGCCGCGAATGGCAGGCGGATTAAATGCTATCGCTATGCCATCAGGCTGCTGCATGCCGATACCAAACAGCTTATTGACGATATCGTCCGCGGTGGCAGTCCGCTCAGACCAGTCTTTGAATGCCACGAACATGGTTGCGGAGCTGGTTTTATTGCCGCCGCCAATCAGATCGAAACCATTAACCACAAACTGGTGGGCGACCGCCGGATCTTCGGCAATGGCAGCGCGCACCGCCTCGGCCGTTTTGGTGGTTCTAGCTAGTGTTGCGCCATCGGGTAGAATTGTTGCGGCTACCACATAGCCTTGATCTTCAGGCGGCACAAAACTCTCGGGCACTGTTTTAACCAGATAGATTGCGAGGCCGACGATCCCCGCGAATACGACTGTGCCTATAATGGTATGACGCAATGTCAGGCTGACCGTATCGGTATACAGATTGGTTAGCCGCCTGAATCCATTGTTAAACGCACGGAAGAATGCAGATTCGCCATGAGTGGTTTTCAGTATAATGGCACACAACGCAGGCGTGAGCGTCAGCGCTACCACTCCGGAAATTACCACGGCAACGGCCACTGTCACCGCAAACTGGCGATATAGCTCGCCGGCTATGCCCCCCATAAAGGCCACGGGCACAAACACTGCACACAGCACTAATACAATGGCGACCACGGCGCGCGAGACCTGTTCCATGGATTTGATGGCAGCTTTCATGGGTGACAGTTTTTCTTCGTCCATCAAACGCTCGATGTTTTCCAGCACGACAATCGCATCATCTACCACAATGCCGATAGAGAGCACCATGGCGAACAGCGTGAGCGTATTGATGGAGAAGCCGAATAGCCACAAACCGGCAAGTGAGCCAATTAGAGAGATGGGGACCGCAACAAGGGGGATCAGCGTGGCACGCCAGCTTTGCAGGAAAAGATACACAACAAGTATGACCAGTACCATCGCTTCGCCGAGTGTTTTTATCACCTCCCAGATGGAGGCCTTAACGAACAGACTGGTGTCGTAAGGGACGACATAATCCATTCCTTCCGGAAAGTGCTGTCTCAACTCATTCATTTTCGCGACGAGGGCGTCTGCTGTTTCGAGCGCGTTTGCACCGGGCTGCAAGAAGATAGGGATACCTGCACCAGGTTGGCCGTTTAGCGCGGTGCGGACATCGTAGCTCTGCGCACCAAGCTCGATACGGGCGACATCCTTGAGATAGAGAGCGCCACGCGGACCCTCCGCACGCAAGATGATGTTGCCGAATTGCTCGGGTTCCAGCAGTCGGCCTTTGGCATTAACGGTATAAACCAGCTGCTGATCCGCCCATGCAGGCTCCTGTCCAATTTTACCGGCAGCATATTGCGCATTTTGCGATCGAATGGCCGCGGCAACATCTGTTGTAGTGATTCCCAGTTGGGCCATGCGATCCGGACGCAGCCAGATACGCATGGAATAATCCTGCCCCCCGAAAACTGTCGCATCACCTACACCTTTGACGCGTTTCAGTTCGTCCAGTATGTTGAGCGTGGCGTAATTGCTCAGATACAGTGGGTCGTACTTGCCCTTCTCCTTGGAGACGAGCATAAAGACTATAAGAATGTCGTTGGAACGCTTTTGAATTATCAGTCCAGTACGCCGGACTTCATCAGGTAAGCGCGGCAAGGCGATATTTACGCGGTTACTTACGTTGAAAGTTGCCTGGTCGATATCCGTACCGACTTCAAAGGTCGCGGTGATTGTTAACGTACCGCTGGAATCAGCGCTGGAACTGAAATACAGCAGATCTTCGATACCGCTTAGCTGCTCCTCAATAGGGGCGGCGACAGTTTTAGCCAGGGTATCGGCGCTCGCTCCCGGAAAGGTTGCAGTTATCAGTACGGTGGGAGGCGCGATTTGTGGATACTGTGCGATGGGCAATTGCATCGCGGCAGCCAGCCCGGCCAAAACTATGATGATGGACAATACCGATGCAAAAATGGGCCGGGTAATAAAGAATCTGGTCATGATGAGTTCCCCTTAGGCCGCTTCTGGGGGGTCGGAGGGAGCAGAAGGGTCTGCAGGCGCTGCACCCGGGGCAGGTGTCCCGGGACGAAGTATGTTAGGCGCCACGAGCGTGCCAGGACGAAGTTTGATAATATTATCGACAATCACTTTATCACCGGCTTTCAGTCCCTCCAGAATCACCCACTCCCTGCCCATCCATTGGCCCGCCACGACTGGCTGTATGGTGGCTTCATTTTTCTCATTGACGATATATACAATATTTCCCAGATCAGATCTCTGCACTGCAACCTGGGGTACGAGAAAAACTCCCTCGCGTTCCCCTGTAGTTACCCGCGCACGAACAAATTGTCCCGGCAAGAGTCGATGATCCGTGTTCTCAAACGTTGCACGCAATTGTTGCGTACCCAGCGTCGGGTCGATTTGGCTGGCGGCAAAATTCAGCTTGCCTTTTTTGTCATATTCCGTGCCATTCGGCAGCACCAAGGTTACCTGCTGTACATTTTGTTCATTCAGGGGCCCGCCAAGCTGCGCCAGTTCGTTATCCGACAAGCTGAAGCGTACCCAAATCGGCGATAGCTGGACAATTGTCGTCAGAAGGCTGGTATTGGCTTCCACCAGCGTTCCTTCAGAGAACTGAAAGCGGCCCGATACACCGCTCACTGGTGCTGACACAGAGGTATAAGAAAGGTTAAGCTCGGCATCGCGTACGCGAACTTCGGCCTGCTGCAAAGCAGCGCGTGCCATTGCATTGTCAGAGACGGCGTTATCATATTCACGCTGACTGATAGCCTGCGTATCGAGCATTTCGCGCAATCTGTTTTCTTCGCGCCGGGTCTGTTCCACACGGGCTTTCTGTTCAGCGAGTTGTGCACTTGCTTGCGCCAGGGCATTTTGATAGGGTACAGGATCGATCAGAAACATAGGCTGACCTGCTTTTACCGCAGCGCCCTCTTCATACAGGCGTTTGAGCAAAATACCGCCCACGCGAGGCCGTATCTCGACTTCCTTGGCACCCTCGGTTTGCGCAACGGCTTCGGCACTGATCGGTACGCTGGTAGGTTGCACTTCGATCACGCTGACCGGAAGCGCGGCAGGGGGTGCTTCGGTTGGTTGATCACTCTTGCCGCATGCTACTAACGCCATGCTTATAATTAGGGCGAGGGTTGCTTTCTGATGGATAAACGCTAGTAAATCGCAAACTTTATTCTTGGAATTGGCAACTGCCATTTTTAACTCCGTGCCGGGAAACGACAATCTATAATAAACAGCTTGCATACATTCTTGTATGTATGTAAATTATATACTAAAGATTATCGATGTAAATAGCGAAGAGGAAACAGCTGCCACAATGGTCAGAAAAACTAAGGAAAATGCGGAATTAACCCGGCAACGCCTTATTCAGGCGGCACGTCAGGTGTTTCTGGCGCGCGGTGTCAGTCGCACCACAATGGAGCATATCGCCACCCAGGCAGGCGTCACCCGCGGCGCGATATATTGGCACTTTAATAATAAAATCGATCTGTTTCAGGCCATGCGTGAACAGGTATTCTTGCCGCTAATAGATCGCATGGATGATACTTTGCTGGTTGAAGGCCCTGAAGATCCACTGACATGCATAGAAAATTTTTTATGTGGGACCATTCAGGTGCTCACCGATAGTATCGAAACGCGCGAGATTTACGAAATCATGATGATCAAATGTGAGTATGTAGACGAGTTCGCTACCGTCCTGCAGCAAATTTTATCGAATTGTTCCGGCATCCTCGAAAAACTACAATTGGTCTACGAGCGTGCGAAAGTTCAAGGTCAGCTTCATCTTTCCCATGATGCGTCGCAGTTAGCGATGGATACGCATCTGTTCTTTATTGGCCTGCTGCATATGTGGGTAAAAGATAC
>JBDTWQ010000085.1:0-14813 GCA_040006595.1 Nitrosospira sp. | reverse complement strand
CTCATCGCCCCATTCTCGCCAACCCTTTAGCAGCGGGAAATAAAGTCCTCGCTTGACTGGCCGGCCATCGATCAGCCGCATAAGTGCGGCATAGCGATCGAGCTGAAAACGGTAGCGCTCCTGTTCACGATTGAGAAAGCCTTCCACATCCGCGCCTTCATGGCTGCTGGTCTTATAGTCCACGACCCAGCGCTGCCCGTTCTCATCACAGAAGGTACGATCGATAACGAGATTCACGTGCTCGCCGCCGATAACCGCAGTCATGCGTAGCTCGTTGCGGACATCCCGCTGTGGCCCGAGCAGCCATTGTCCGCGCTTGTCGCCCACCGCATGAGTGAGCGCCGTTATCACGCGTCTGACAGCCACTTCGGTATCGCTATCATTGTAGTCCATGCCGCATGCAACCAACTGATACCTGAAAGCGTCCCGCAAAACTTGAATCCGCGCCACGCTCCAGTTCTCCACCCCATCTTCCGCGATGCGCTGCAGCCAGCGATGTACGATGCTTCCAATACGGCGGGCGGTTTCGCCTACCCACGAATATTCGATATCGCCCTGTACAGGCGTTATATGCTGCTGCGCATTCCACTGCACAGGTGGCGGCGGTGGAGGCAACACCCAGCCGGATACAAGGCGACGTAGCAACTGATCAATTGAGGATTTTTCTTGTCTTCTACTCTCTTCTCCATCAGTGATAAAAGGGTTGGCCGGAGACATTGCGCGTGCCGCAACTTCGGCATAGGCACATTTGACCACAGGCCAGATTTTGCTCAGCAATGCTTTCACGGCAGGCGGCTTCAGTTCGAACACACCATCGCGACCGCAAACAAGACCCGTGCTGCCAAGCAGATGCAAGCGCGCCTTGGCGCGCGTTGCGGCAACGTAGAGCAGCCGCTCGTCCTCAAAATGCGCTTTCTCGCCATCGAGTTTCTCCAACCAGGAATAGATGCGATCGGTTACTGTGCCAGTCTCCTGAATCGGCGCAAGCAATAAATCGCTACCCTCATCCCGATCCCCTGCGAACGATATGACGCGCGGGTGCTCCATCCACATGAACAGTTTCTTGTCGTTGCTGCGTGACGAGCGACCGAGGCCGGGCACGATTACGCAATCGAACTCCAGCCCCTTGGCCTTGTGAATGGTCATGATCTGCAGTGTGTCGTCAGCTTCCAGGTCAGGTAACGCATAGAGCTTGGCGAGTCCTTCCTCCAATGCAGCAAGTTTGGGAATGTTGCCGGCCTCGTCGTGCGCTTCAAGATAATCAAGATAAACTGTGGCATCCTCTAAGTCCGTCGCGCCCTCAACGCAGGCGGGACCTCCCAGTGCAAGCCATGCCGCTTCAACAGTCGCCCGGAGAGATTGACGACAGCGATTATCCATACAATGCTTCAGCACTTCGCGGACGCGCAGCAGTCGGGCGCAACCATCGGCGGAGAGCCTCGCCATGCATGCATCATCATTAAACAATTCCCATACTGTCCGGCTATTGCCTCTTGCGCCTTTTACCTCTCTATCTACAACGTATGCCTCATCGGTGTCATTCGGAAAGGGATCGATGCGCGCCGAAATGACGGCGTGGATATCCTCAAGCGTAAGACCGCACCATGGCGCGCGCAACAACGCAAGCCATGCCAATCGATCCCCCGGATGCACCAGTGCGCGTGTCAACGCTAACAAATCCTGCACTACTGGCCGGTGGCCAAGTCCTTCAATTTCGATTGCGCGAAAACGCAAACCGGCTTCCTTGAGCCTGGGGATGATTTCATGAAGATGACTGCGGTTACGCACTAGAATTGCTGTAGTGGCGGCCGGATCATCACGCCGTGCTTGCACGACTATCTCAGCTACTTTCATCGCCTCAGCCGCGTGATCATTATTGAAAAACGGATGTACGCGGACCGCTGGGCCGGGAAGCAGGTCACGCGTTGCAATGGATTCCGTATAGGACACCGCACCAATGGTGATGTTTTCGTGTTCTGGCATCACCCGCGCAAAGGTGGCATTGAGCCAGTCCACGATGCCGCGCTGCGATCGAAAATTGGCAAAAAGCGAAATCGGCTCGAATGCGATGTTGCCAATCCCCGCCACGCGGGCTCGCAGGAATAATCCGACCTCGGCCTCGCGAAAACGATAAATGGACTGCATCGGATCCCCCACCACCAGCAAGCTGCGTCCGTCTCCCTGCTCCCATCCGGCAGTAAGCTTCGTAATCAATTCATATTGACTGATCGATGTGTCCTGGAACTCGTCTATCAATAAGTGCCGAATACGGTAATCGAGCGCAAGTGCAAGATCGGTAGGCATCTCAGGGTCACCCAGTGCCCGCAGTGCGCCTTGCGCGACTTCGATAAAATCCACTTTGTTATGCGACTGAAATACGAGCTTGAGCTGACCAACGGCGCGTGGCAGCAGCCGTGTAATCGACCCAAGCACTTCCCATTGCTGTTCGGTATAAGTAGGCGGCGGCAGGAGATGAATATCGTGTAGCGCATGACGTAGCGTGTCGTCACTGTTTGCAGCCAGGAGGCCGACGAATGCAAGCGCTCTTTCTTTCCATGATCTGGCGACTTCTTTCTCGGCCTTGGTGCCGCCGGAAGGGAAACCATCGCTGACTGTATGCTGCTTGCGCCAGGCGCCTTCTTTTGTGAGCAGCAGCTTGGCAATGGCATACCAGCCGGCAACATCCTGTTCCTCATCGCCGGGCAGCGTACCCAGCTTGTCAAGTCCTTCATATCTGACAACGGACGGGGTTCGGCCCCCGGCAATTAAATTGCTGACAGCATATTGCACAAGCTCGACGAGTTCGCTTTGCATCGAAACAGGATAATGGCTGCATAGGTTGCACAGGCGCTCAAGCGCCCCGTGCCGCGCGCCCTTCAACGCCGATTCCAGCTCATCACGATCCTTGCCATGAATATGGCGCAGCCAGTGGTCGCGCCGCGCCAGCATTTCGGCAAGCAATGTTTCGACACGGGCCACATCATTGTCGAGATGCTCCAATAAGCGCTGGACATCCTGCGCCACAACATCGTCGCCCTCGACCAGATCGATGGTTGCGCGCGCCGTTTCAAGATATAAGTCGGATGCGTCCTCAATGCTTTCCGGCTGCGAACCAAATTTTGAAAGCGTTGGCATCTGGTGCGTTAGCGATGCGCACAACGAATCGAGAGTTTGAATACGCAACCGCGCTGGATTTCTGGCAACATGCCAGCCAAGCTGAATATCACGCCGCAAAACAGCATCAGCTAACTCCCGGGTTAGTTTCTCGTATCCGGTTTCAGGAGCTGTAGGGGGATCGATTGTGTTGTCGGTCCTCACAAGCGCTGCCACTACGCGCTCGCGCATCTCCGCCGCAGCTTTGCGGGTAAACGTAATCGCAACAATCTCTTCCGGCTCATCTACACGCGCAAGCAGGGTGAGGTAGCGCTGAATCAGAAGCCCGGTCTTGCCCGACCCGGCAGGCGCCTGAACAATAAAAGAATGTTCGGGATTCAGCGCACGGCGGCGTTCATTAAAATCGGGTGCATCGAGCATAGGCGAAGTGCTGCTCAATCACCGTCTTCCCACTCTGTAAACATACGCTCCATCCGCTCATCAATACGGCAGAAGGATCGTAAGTCACAGTTGCGGCAAGTGTGTGGAAATTTCTTGGGATCAACCTGGGCATCGCCGCTGGAAAAGCTCGCCGCAATGTGAGCAAGATCAATACGCCATGCGGCAACCAACTCCTCCCACGAACCGTATCGATCACCCAGACGCGACTCGGGTAACGCCTTCATGCCGGGCAGCAAATCGCTATCGCGCGCGAGTGCAGCAAACCGCATGTCGCCCATTCTGACCTGCGCAAACGCAACTGCTACGGCATCTTGTTCGGCGGTGACGAGATACAACGGTAGTTGCGGTTCCTCCGGACGATCACCAAGCATGGTGCTCACCGATGGCGCCCGAATCTTGTAATCGATGACGATGCGGCGCCCGTCACCAAATTCGTCTACCCGGTCGAGGCGCGTCGACAACACAAGACCGCCAATCTCAACGCTGCGTTTATCTTCGATGGCTATGACTTCGAAACCGCTGCGCTTTCTCTCTTCGTTGAGCCACTCACGCGCCAACCGCACCAGGCGCCGCTGTTCAATTTCTGCAAAACGTCCTGAAAGCGAGGCCGGACGATCCCGGCGGATGCGCGCGATCGCCTCTTCCGCAGCGTCCACGAGCATCGCTTCAAGATGGTCGTCGTCGATAGCGTCAAGTGCACGTTTAGTCTTGAGCTGCCTCCATGCTTGTGCGAGTATATGGTGTACCAATGTACCGCGCTCCATGGCATCAAGCCCCGTATGGGGAGTTCTTATACCTTCTGCGCCGAATCGGTGCACTGCGAGCGCGCGGAATGGACAAGCCGCATGATCTTTTATCACCGCCGTGCCACCTATACTTGCGATAAGGATCTGATCGAGCGCTGGCGCTTTGTCATCTTTTATGTACTCAAGCCGACGTGCACCATGGATCAGATCGCGGTGATTTGTGTGAACAGGTAATGCAAGCTCGCGATCGGCGATATTCGCAATCAGCGGACTGGGCGCAAGTTTGCGGGGGTCCCGGTCATCACCGTGCCGCGGGTGGCTCAGAATGACCTCACCGGCGCTGGACAGCCATGCATCAGTAAGCCGGCGCGCAAGTTCCAGTGATGCAACTGCCGAGCCCTGCGGCAACTTTGCTGCCCGCTGCAATTCGATCGGCAGAAATGGGTTCGGACTTGGCTGAGACGGCCATACTTCATCAGACAGCCCCATTACCCAAAGGTGATCGAACTCCATGCCAGCAGCCTCCAGCACACCGAGTATCTGGATCGGGACGTCCGGCGTTTCAGGCTGGAATAGCGTCTCGGCTGTCATACGACGCAGACGCAATACCCCTTCGCTGTAACCGATGCGGGACACAACACGGCCGAGGGCGGCGAAGTCGGCGAGAACCTTATGCCACTTTTCGAGGGTCTGATATTCAGACGAATCCAGATCACGCTCGCCGGGAAAACCGACGATCCGCAAGGCTTCGGAAATCGCTCTGGCCAATGCAGATGGCGTTTGCGAGCCAAACAACTTTGCCTTGCGAAACTCAGCAAGAGCGGTCAGCCCTTGCACCAGAACCGGGCAACTCGTCCCGCCTTGTTCACGCTCGATCAGGATGAGCAACCGTTCGAGCGTAATCATGGGCTCGGCACGTTTGCGCAGTTGCGCATCGAGCCGCGCGCGATTGACCATTTCGGTCTCGCCGCCGCTGAAAAAAGGCGATCGGAGCAGGAGGCTTGCGCGCTCGAATTCAATCTCTCGCCCACCGAGCTCAAGCATCAGAAACGCGGCGCTTACGAGAGGATACGAGCTCAATGCCATGCCCAGCGAGGCATTGAACGGTAGCGTGCGCCTGACGGCACCCGGTAGCGATTGTTGAATATCGGGCTCCATCACAAAGCTGAAAGTACGCATGATCGCACTGCGATAGCGGGAAAACCCTGGAACAACGATGCCAATGCGCGCCGCGCCATCAGCCTCGATTCGTGCCCGCGCCCACACCGCCGCGCGACGAATCTCGTCACCGCTGTTATTACATGCCACTCGCCGCACATTGCCGCTAGGCAGCTGAAGTTGTGATTGCGGCCGTACCAGTATTACCTCGCAGCCGATATCCTCCAGCTTGCTCAGCAAAGCTGTCTGTTGCGGCGTAACAATGTCGAAACCATAGCAAACCAGGCGCTTCGGTTTACGAATTTCTGCGCGCGCGCATAACCCGGTTACCAGGTTACAAAGACGCGCGCGGTCAATTTGCCGTAAACGCTCCGCAGTCTGCTCGTAGCGCTGTGACCAATCCTGAAACGCTTTACCATCTTCATTTAATGGGAAATTCCTGAGTCGCGGAATAAGGTGCCATGCATGTGCGAGTTGCCACGCCTCGCGAGCAAGCTGTGCGGCATCCGCGGCTGCAAGCAGGGCTGCGCCCGTATCCGAACGGTTAATGGCATTCTCCCACAAGACCTGCTCTTGAGCAGTGGTAAGCAGGAGGGGTAATTCAGCCGCGTGTCCTGAGTAAAGTGCATCTTCGTAGAGACGTTCAACGAATGCAGAAAACGGCAGGATATCTGCCGACTCCCAGATAGCGATTCCCCGGTTGGCCTGAGTTCCGTCGAACTCGCGTTTAAGTGCAACCGCGAGCCGCCGATTAGGAGTAATTACCGTGACGCCGGTTTTCAAGCCGGCGGCAAGATCCACAAAAATATCGGTGAGAGGAACTTGTGAAAAATTCAGAATGGGGAATATGCGGCGACAAGCTACCGCTGTCGAATTATCGTTCCAGTTTGTCCAGCTTGTCCGTTACCTTTGCCCAATCATCGGCATCGGACAGAGCGTCTATTTTCTCGATAATGGGTTTCCAGGCTTTGGATAATTCGGCGTTGAGTGCGGTGAAATGCTGTTGGTTTACAGGCACATCGTCCTCGGCGAAAATTGCCTCCACTGGGCACTCAGCGACACACAGGGTACAATCTATACATTCGTCCGGATCGATTACCAGAAAATTGGGTCCCTCACGAAAGCAGTCCACCGGGCACACATCTACGCAATCAGTGTATTTGCATTTGATACAGCTTTCAGTTACTACATAAGTCATGACGGGTCCTTGCTCGGCTCTTTGAGAATTCTCAATTTTACCAGAAATTTTGCAGGCACCGCTACAACTCTACAACCTAACCCCACAACTGATAGCCACGCTACTGTTATGGTTTATGAGCCTGGATTGGCTCGAATGACATTCATCGCAATAGCACTTTCGTATCTGCGCACCAGCCTTTCAAATCATTCCGCCTACTGGTCAGTGAACGAGAACGGGGGTGGCTCAACAACAACTGCATAATATTAATATATAAGACGGTGTCAACGAAAATAATATTGGTCCTACCCAAAGAAAGTTCTTCATCTTGAGCAGAAAAGCCCGCTGCCGGAGCTTTATGTTTATGAGCAACTACTCGATCATAACGGTTCCTTTTGTACTGAACTCCAGAGTAATAATAAATTCCCCCACTATTACTGGCCACTCCAATTTAAGTGTCACAGCCTGCATTATTTTTTCAAATCCGCCTTCCGACTGCGATACGGAATAATAAGGTTGTGCGCGCAATGCCGCTGGTGATGAAACATTCAGCGCAATACTGCCGCCCAATTCATCGTCATCCAGCGTTATATCAGTCATAGCGGATAGTTCAAGCAATTGACCAAAGCCGCCGGGGATTTGATCCTGATGAATGTAGCGTCCGCTCCAGCCATCGCAACTTGGCATGGCCAGATTGATCTCGGTACTGAACACGCCCTCCACTTCGCCGGCGAAACGATACGATACCAGCAGCCGGTTATCCGCAAGTTTATAATTTTTTTTAATATGCAGCGGAAACACATCCGCCCAGAAACATGCCCCATGTATGGTGGAGGGCTCATGCCGATAGTTTACCAGCGCGCCATTCAAGCGATCCATGAACAGACCCCGCGCATGATCATCGGCCTCCATATCCACAGGATCTATTTCCTGTTTAAAACTGACTCGCTCATGTGCTGAAGCGATACCTGCACCGCTGTATCCAAGTGCGCTGTTGCCATTCTGATGAATTCTACGATAATAATGTTCAGCCTGACGTCGTAGCGTATCGCCAAAATTATGCTTCAGCACATAGGAATCGAGTTCGCAAATGCTGCCATCGCCATCCAGTTTCAGCACAGCCTGGATCACACCATTCTGTAAAAATATCTCCTCCGTGCCATCAAGATCAATATCTTCCATGAATCGTGTCGGACGTGGCATGCAGGCATCAAGCATCGCTTCCAGTTCGACGATTGCTCGATATACCGCCCGCCGCAGGTGGGGCAAATACAATCCCCCAAATAGACCGTGCCAATATGCATCATTAGCTTGAGACTCATAGAGCTTATGCTTCATTATTGGGGTGCATTGCCGTTCCGGCAGCGTAGCAAGCCGAGCAGAAAGGCTCAGCATGCGTTTGTGCATCCAGTTGGATTCAGGATAACGGGAAAAGAAATTTTTCCAGATGCCACCGCGCAGGAAGGCCTTGTCCCGCTCGTACCAGCCAGCTTTCTTCGCCTGCTGCACCAGATCGGCATAGGCATTGGCAGGTTGGGCTGGCAGCGTCCACTCGTTCATTTCGATGTAAGAGGTGGTGGGTAAATACACCACACCGCGCGTTTTCCCGGCAGTATGATAATCTCGATAGTGCTGGGTACGAATCCTGGAGGAGGCCAGCACACCTTGAACGAACTTATCGAGCCAGCACTTTTCATATACCCATTGATAAGTTTCCGGCCAGATACCGAATTTTTCGATGTCATCAAAATAAATTGCCGCATTGCCACCGTCAACTGTGCTGCCTTTCGCTAGAGACTCGATATAAGCCACTACTTCATCTGCTGGGGAAAACGGTAACCGGTAACGTAACGCTTCAGAAATGGGAAACAGGTCGAGTTTACGTCCGTCCTCCTCGGTAGTGAAGTATCCATCCAATTCCGCGTTAGTTTTGCCAGCGCAGAGAAAATGATAATCATCAACGATTACGTAACGAATGCCACAATCAGCCAACGACGGGACCACCGTTGCCTCCCACACCCGCTCTGTCAGCCACGCACCTTGAGGACGCTGCCCTAGCTTCATTTCAAGCTTATCGGAAAAAGTTTGAATTTGGCCGATGCGGTCGCGGTTAGGAATCACCGCCAAGACTGGCTCGGTATCACCCGCCCCGAACAACTCGACCTGTCCACGCGTCACCATTTCCCGCAACAGTTCCATGTCTTCAGGATAATGATCGATCAGATAATCCAGTAGCCAGCCGGAAATATGCATCGCGAAACAAAAATCCGGATAGCGGTAAAGCACATGCAGGAACGGTTGATAACAGCGCAGATGTGCATCGGCCAGCACTTCTGGAAAATTACCGACAGGCTGGTGAGCATGAACTCCAAAAAGCAGGGAGACGGGTTGGGGCATCGAGTTATCCTCGGGGAAAAGTTTTTCCACGGATTTATATAGATACTCGCGAGCGTAATGCCACCGCTGGCTTAGGCGCTATTCTTTTGTGTTTATATCCACGTCGTCCGGAAACGCCACTTTTTGCCAAACGTGACCAAATGCCACTTCTGTGATTCTTCAGCAAATAATGGCATTTAATTGAAACTGAAGGACGTGTAAAAGGACAATTCCATTTCAGGAAGCACGCCGCATTGTACCGCCAGCTTCGGGAGTTCCACTGCCGCGGCTGATAGGCTCAAGTACTGCTACCGGTACTGGCAGTTTTAGTAGGCAGTAAAGATTGGCAAGGTTATCGCGGAATAATTGGTCGAAGCTCGATACCACATATGGGGGATTATAATCGCCTAACCACCAGAACCAGTCAGAACTTTCGCAAGAAGACAGTTGCCGCTCAGCTTTGACCTTTTCCTCGCCAGTCAAACGTCCACTTTGCATTACCAGATCATAACTATGCTTGGCGGCGCATAACAGATCCCAGGCGTGATTCTTGTCCCGGTCGCCGATCCACGTGGAGAATGTCCCGTACACCCAGCTACCCGCCGCCAATACCGGCAAAACGACGGCATCGGTATGCTCCATCAATGCAATATAGTCACGGTAGGTAGTGACACGAATCGAAGCATGGTTTTCAAGAATTTCATAGAGATCATTCAGGAAATAGTAGCCATTGTAAGGGTAGTACTCCCAGGCATTTTCGCCATCCAGGATCACACTCACCACCGGATTTTCCCCAGGTAGCGCATTCCGGCCGATATCTTCGAGGGAATGCACCAGATGTTCGGCGGCATCGCGTCCAAACCATTTTGCATATTCGAAGCCGATCATGTCAGACAGTTTCTCATCGCGAAAGAAACAGGTAACGCTATCGGCTTTACCCTGTATACGATAGGGACGATAGAGATAACGGCCTCGCTCGGGCAGGTGTTGGCCTGCGTAAGTGTCGCGCAAGCTATTGGCAAGAACGCCCTCGCCGCTAGCGCTCCATTGGCAATTGTGTTCCGCCAGGATTTCAAGGAATGGCGTTGATATACCCCCCTCTGCCGGCCATACGCCGCTGGGTCTTATTCCGAATCGACGCGCATGGCTCTCAATGGCTGATTCCAGATGAAATGCGACACGGCCCCGTCCTCCTGGGTAAGCCGTTTCCATTGGCAAGTTCTCGCCGGGCATGCTGTCGCGAGCGGAGGAAAAGTCGATCAGCAGCGGCGCGAGCGGATGATAATGCGGAGTAGTGGACAGTTCGATCTGACCCGACTCCGCCAGCTTACGGTAGCGCGGAACCAACCCCTGGATCAACTCTCCGATCAAATTGAGTAACTGAAGCCGGTCTGCATGGCTGAATCCCCCGCCTTGCGTCATCAATCGCACGACAATCTCATTGCTTCTGCGCACGCTCTCACCGGTCCACGCCAAGTGATACCATACCAGCAAGTCCGCCAGATACTGGCCTGAAAGATAGGCCAGTTCAGCCTCACCGCGACCCCGCAACGTTTCATGCATATCATGCAGACGCTTATATGCGGGGTAAGGCTGCATCATCGTTACATGATTACTGCGAAAACAACTATCAAACACTTGTAGACGATCGCTGGTGGAAACCTGTTCGAGGTCAGGCATTGCCAGCAAACGCAAGAGTGGATCCCTTATCTGCCCCACGGCGAACTGTGCGGCATAATCATCCAGCTGATCCAGCAACACCGGCACAAAATTTACTACTGCCTTCATGGAAGGGTGCGCTTCGAGATGAGACACCATATCGGTGTAATCCTTCATGGCGTGCAGATATACCCACGGCAGCATGAATTCGCCAGTCTCGTAATTGCGGTAATCAGGCTGGTGCATGTGCCACAGCAGGACAAAATTTATTGATTGCATATCCATGTAAACCTTATCAGACAACTCAGGCCCCATAAAGTGTTCATATTCCGGCTCCGCCGCTCATCTCCTGATTACCTGACAAAATGTATTTTTTGTGCCAGCATTTCCGGAGTAATAAGCGTAATGCCATTTTCGGTGACATAGAATCGCTTTCTATCTTCTACCGGATCAAATCCTACCATCAAGCCGGGGGGGATTATACAATTCTTGTCCACTACTACCCGTCTCAGGCTCACATTACGGCCGATATCCACATTGGGTAAAATCACCGAGTCCTCAATACTGCTGTAGCTGCGTACTTGTACATTGGAAAACAAAAGCGAGCGGCGCACCGTTGAGCCGCTGATGATGCAACCGCCCGAAACCATTGAGTCCAGTGCCTGCCCTCGTCGGTCATCATCATCGAATACAAACTTGGCAGGCGGCAACTGTTCCTGGTGAGTCCAGATCGGCCAGTCCTCATCATACAAGTTTAGATCTGGTGTCACATGAGTGAGATCAAGATTAGCCTCCCAGTAGGCATCGACTGTACCCACGTCTCGCCAGTACGGCACACCCGACGCCATATTGACGCAACTGTCAAGAAAGCGGTGAGCGAATATCCGGCGGCGAGGCACCAGATATGGAATCAGATCTTTGCCAAAATCATGGGACGAGCGCCGTTCATCATGGTCATGAATCAATTGTTCGAAAAGAAACGATGCATTGAACACATAAATACCCATGCTCGCAAGCGCCTGCCCAGGCTGGCCCGGAATGTGCGTGGGGATCGCAGGCTTTTCCATAAAACTGGTGACACGCCAATCGTCGTTGACACTCATGACGCCAAATGCACTCGCCTCCGCCACCGGAATATCAATACATGCCACTGTCATGTCAGCGGATTTTTCCACATGGTCGGCGAGGAGCTTGCTATAGTCCATTTTATAAACGTGATCGCCAGCCAGGATCAGTACGTACTGCGGATCATGACGCCGCAGGATATCGATGTTCTGGTATACCGCGTCGGCGGTTCCCTGGTACCAGGTTTCCTCGATTCGCTGCTGAGCTGGCAAAAGCTCCACGAACTCCTTGAAGCGCCCGTCGAGAAACCCCCATCCGTGCTGGATATGGCTAATAAGACTCTGCGCCTTATACTGGGTAGCAACGCCTATACGGCGAATGCCGGAATTAACACAATTGGAAAGGGGAAAATCAATGATGCGAAACTTACCGCCGAAGGGTACCGCCGGCTTGGCACGCCAATCGGTCAGTTGTCGTAGGCGACTACCGCGTCCGCCCGCCAGTATCAATGCTATCGAATTACGCGTGATCTGGCTGTGAAAACGTAAGTCAGCTTCTTGCTTCATCGGATAATAGCCCTGCATGGATCATTTTTCATATTTATACCACTTCTTTTCCGCCTATGCACCTTATTACAATTGTAATGTTTTCCGTGGTGCAACCTGATCTTAATTCATGCCCGGGTGCAAGCAAGCTATAATTCCCCGATGCGACCTAATCTTACGAAATTTGGCATACCGGCCGGGATCGATCCGTTGCTGGAAGCACTGCTAGCCGCGCGGCTACACGATCCTTTCGCATATCTCGGCGCTCGCATCGAGCAAGACCAAACCGTGGTACGCGTGTTTTATCCCCATGCCGCAAATGTGTGGATTAATATAGCAGGCGTTTTTGAGCCAATGGCGCGGGTCCATTCAGGGGGGGTATTCGAATGGTACGGCACAGCCTTGCCGCACATGCCCTATCTTTTGCGTATCGAGGATTGCAACGCGACACCGGCAGGAATAGCGTATGAAACTTATGACGCCTATGCTTTCCCGCCACAAATTTCCAATCATGACTTGTATTTGTTCAATGAAGGCCGGTTATGGCAGGCCTATCGTACTTTAGGTTCCCATGCGATAGAAGTTGACGGCATCGCTGGCGTACTTTTTTCGGTATGGGCGCCCAACGCCGAGCGAGTCAGCGTTGTCGGCGGCTTTAACAGGTGGGATGGACGCGTACACCCGATGGCGGTCCATGGCTCCAGTGGGGTATGGGAATTATTTATCCCCGGCCTTCCGCCAGATTCGCTCTACAAATATGAGTTGCGAAACCGCGATAGTGGTGAAATTCTTCTCAAAACCGACCCCTATGCCACGCGCTATGAACTGCGACCCAATAATGCCGCCCTTACACCTGCTGGTTGTGAAATAGCCTGGGGGGATGCCGGGTGGCTGGCAAACCGTGCAGGATGGGACTGGTTGCGGGCCCCGTTGAACATTTACGAGATTCACGTGGGATCGTGGAAGCGGCACCTGGACGGACACTTCTATTGTTACCGGGAGCTTGCCCATCATTTGATTCCTTATGTACGGGAAATGGGCTATACCCATATCGAACTGCTGCCGCTCTCAGAACATCCGCTTGATGAATCATGGGGTTACCAGACTACAGGTTATTTTGCCGCTACCAGCCGCTATGGCTCTCCGGATGATTTGAAATTTTTCGTCGATGCCTGCCATCGGGCTGGCATCGGCGTCATCCTCGACTGGGTACCAGCGCATTTTCCGCGGGACACATTTGCCCTGTCTCGATTTGACGGTACTGCATTGTACGAACATGAAGATCCTCGTATGGGGCTGCATCAGGATTGGGGCACCTACATTTTTAATTTCGGGCGTAACGAAGTGAAATCGTTTCTGCTGTCCAGCGCCCATTACTGGTTAGCCGAGTTTCATCTTGATGGATTGCGTGTGGATGCTGTTGCATCCATGCTCTATCTGGACTATTCCCGCAATCAGGGAGAATGGTTGCCCAACAAATACGGCGGCAGGGAAAATCTGGAAGCTATAGATTTTCTGCGCGAACTGAACATCATGGTACACAATGAGTTTCCGGGAGCATTGACACTGGCTGAAGAATCCACCTCGTGGCCAGCCGTATCCCGACCTACCTACGTTGGTGGGCTTGGGTTCTCAATGAAATGGAACATGGGCTGGATGAACGATACACTTTCCTACATGCTGGAAAATCCGGTACACCGGCGCTTTCACCATGACCAGCTTACTTTCGGTCAACTGTATGCCTATACCGAAAATTTTATGCTTCCATTTTCACATGATGAAGTCGTGCATGGCAAAGGCTCTCTGCTAGGCAAAATGCCGGGTGATGCTTGGCAGAAATTTGCAAACATGCGCCTGTTATTTACTTATCAAATGACTTACCCCGGCAAGAAGCTCAACTTCATGGGCAACGAATTTGCTCAAGGGCGTGAGTGGAACGCGGGCCGGGAACTGGACTGGGATCAGCTAAGGGACGAGCAACACCGCGGTGTACAGGCAACATTGCGCGACCTCAATCATCTGTATATCAACATCCCTGCGTTACATCAACTTGACTTTTTACCGGAAGGTTTTGCCTGGATAGACTGCCACGACGCCGATAACTCTGTCATCAGCTATCTGCGCCGTGCATGCGATGGCTCATTCGTGCTGATAGTTCTCAATTTTACGCCAGTACCGAGAGTAGGTTATCGTATCGGTGTCCCTGCCAGGGGAAGCTATCATGAAATATTCAACAGCGATTCTTTATACTACGGCGGCAGCAATCTAGGCAACATGGGGCACATTGATGCCACCGGTGAGCCATGGATGGGACTGCCGGATTCCGTTGTTACCTCACTGCCGCCGCTCGCGGGGATTATTCTTTCGCTTGATAGCTCGCGGGGCGTGATGGTGTTAACGGATGAGGTGTGACATAACCTGAAGAAGATTTGAGGCGGGAGCGAATACGGAAAATAATCATACGCACGCGAGGGGGTGTGAGCGCTCGTATCATTGGCGCATTCGTTGGCGATTATTACGACCGCACTGACA
>JBDTWQ010000084.1:0-6449 GCA_040006595.1 Nitrosospira sp. | reverse complement strand
GTCGTTAAACTCACGTGACTATCGAATGCCCACTGTTTCGTGGACAAAAAGCCAAATAAACACTACTTATTCCAATGATGGTTAGGCTCGCTCGGCCTCCTGATGCATCACAGCCCACTACGCGCCTCTACTTCTCAAGCCGTTGCTTATAGCTGCTGTGGCAGGGAGCATAAAGTGACTGGTGATTCGACTTATCCCAGAACTTCTCTTGATCGCCTCGATGTAGTGTGACGTGATCAACGATTGACGCTAATGCCCGCCTTCCCTGCTTAGCGCATTGCACGCAATAGGTGCCTGCGGAGATAATCTATTCGATACTTCTGCTGTGCAGCGCCATACCGTTGCGCTGCGGTTGCGCGTGTTACCATGGCTATGGATTAAAGTAGTAAATACAGATTACTTGTATTTACGGCTCTGAAGAGGTTTGGGTTTGCCAGTAGCACCGTCCCAGGCAAATAATAAAATCGAGGTTCGCTGCATTACGCTCGTTGGCATTGTAAATCAGGCTACAACCTTCGTCGTGTACCTTTTGTCCTGATTTTACTTGCAATGGGCGCCACGGAAGACTTATTCGAAGGTTCCTGGTTACCCTGCAGCAAAAAAATAGCAGGTTTATCATGGAGCTCAGGTAGGGAATGCTTCCATTCCTTGACTGTTCTGGTTGAAATATATTCACTTGCCAAAGTAAGATTGCAGGCGATGCATAGAACGGTATCATCGTGACAGGTAAAAACAAGAGACTCCAGCAGCTTCTGATTGCGGTACGGCGTCTCGATAAATATCTGAGTTTGATCGCGGGCTATCGAGTCTCTTTCCAGTTCAATGATTTTACTGACACGTTTGTTTTTTTCTGCTGGAAGATACCCGTGAAAAACGAAGCGCTGACCATTCAATCCCGATGCCATTAGCGCCAGCAGTATGGAAGATGGTCCCACAAATGGCACTACCCGAAGATTCTTTTGATGGGCAAGGCGCACCAATCCCGCCCCGGGATCAGCTACAGCGGGGCAACCGGCTTCAGATAATAACCCGACATCATTTCCCGCAAGCAACGGTGCAAGCAGGTTCGAAAATTCCTTGAGTGGGGTGTGTTCATTTAACACTTGCATTGTGATTTTCTGTAACGGCAGGACGCAGCCAATCTGTTTCAGAAATTGCCTGGCAGTTTTTGGGTGCTCGACAATATAGTGACCAATCCCTGCTGCGCATTGCCTGACAGCAGCAGGGATTGTCCACGCAATATCATCTGCGCCAAGCGGAGTGGGAATGAGATAGAGCGTACCGGAATTCACACTATCTCCACACCTTCCGATGTTAGCATTTCCACCAGCGCGATAAGCGGCAAACCGATTAGTGCACTGGGGTCGTCGCTCACCATATGTTCGATCAATACGATGCCGAGTCCTTCGGACTTGGCGCTTCCCGCGCAATGATATGGCTGTTCTTTATCGAGATAGTTTTCGATTTGCTGGTCGCTCAATTTGCGGAATTTGACGCGAGAAGAGATAAGTCGTGTCCGCATACTGCTTTTTGGGCCATTGAAAAGACCCAGAGCGGTATGAAACACGACTTCTTTTCCGCGAATGAATTGTAATTGCCGGGTGGCGTTTATGCGGTTCAATGGCTTGCCAAGCTGGATGCCTTCCAGCACCGCCACCTGATCAGCGCCTATGGTCAGCGCATCCGGATAAGTTGCCGCAACTGCACGGGCCTTTGCGGCAGCCAGCCGAAGGGCAGTAGATTCAGGCATTTCATCCGCCAGGGGAGTTTCATCTATTTCCGGGGAAAAGACTTCAAACGGAATTTGCAGGCGCTGGAGTAGTTCGCGGCGATAAATGGAGCTGGATCCCAATATAAGCCGTTGAGCAGTTTTTTGTGTTTTCAAAGGTTGCTTCAGATGGTTTTTGACACTCAGTGGCAAAAAATATATTATGCGCGCCGTATGAGTGCCTCCACTCCGTAGGGGGAGCCTCTGAAATTCTAATCCTAAATGCGCCCATTTATCAATCGCGAATGCGAAGAAATGTTGAAGGTTGCATGCAATGATGGACGAACGATAAATTCCTCAAGCAATGCTAATGTATGCGAAGAGGGTAATTGGCGCTGCCGCCAGGCGAATGCTCGCAATTCGATTTTATAAAGGCCTTTATGCCTGAACGGCTCGTCATAGACGCTCTTGATTTTGCCCGTAATGCGGTGTCACATCATGGTAAAATTGCGCTTTCGGAGCTTGAGCGTTTGCAGGATTATCTGGCTGGTAACTGTGGCGAGTTGGAGTACGCAATTCATGGTGCTGTGGACAGGAACGGCAAGCCGATTTTGCAAATCGTTATCCAGGGATCAATAAATCTCAGGTGCCAGCGTTGCCTCGGCGAACTTGGGCATGTGCTGCATTTGCGGAAAGATCTGTCACTGGCAAGGGACGAGCATGAGCTCTCTCGTCTTGATGAAGATGAATCAGCGGATGGTGTTCTGGCGATATCCGATATGGATGTCATCGCGCTGATTGAAGATGAGATAATTCTTAGTCTGCCGATTTCGCCGCGTCACGGAGAGAGCGAATGCTCGATCGGTACAATGGGTTGGAGTGATGCGGGAGAGAAACCTTTTTTTACCGCGCTCGCGCAACTGAAAAAGCTGCATTGATATTTATTTAAGGAGCTAAGCACTATGGCAGTCCAACAAAACAAGAAATCCCCATCTAAACGCGGCATGCACCGCTCGCATGATTTTTTGACCCCTTCGCCGTTGACGGTGGATTCCAATACCGGCGAGGTACACCTGCGTCACCACATCAGCCCCAATGGTTATTACCGCGGAAAGAAAATCGTCAAGACAAAGGAAGATTAAATTTCGCCCCATCATTCTGGGGACATCGAAATTTCGAGCTTATCCCGGCCTTATCTTGGGCTTAGGGTGAAAAAATTGGATATTACCGTAGCCATAGACTGCATGGGTGGCGATCACGGCCCTCATGTGACCGTTCCTGCAGTTGTCGATTATCTCCAACGCAATCCTGGAACCGACATGGTTCTGGTGGGATTGTCCGACGCTATCGAATCAGAGTTGCGGGCCATCAAATTTGCTCCCAGTCCGCGACTGAGGGTTCATGCGGCAAGCGAGGTCGTCGGTATGGACGAATCGCCTGCCATGGCGTTACGCGGTAAAAAAGACTCGTCGATGCGGGTTGCGCTCAATCTGGTCAAAAGCGGCGAAGCCCAGGCCTGTGTCAGCGCGGGTAACACCGGGGCATTGATAGCAACCTCACGATTCGTGCTGAAAACGCTTCCTGGCATTGACCGGCCGGCCCTTGCAGTGGTGCTGCCTACAATGAGAGGGCGCACTTATGTGCTTGATCTGGGCGCCAATGTGGATTGTAATGCGGAGCACCTGCTTCAATTCGCTGTCATGGGAGCCACGCTGGTTTCTTCTGTAGAAAATAGGGAGAAACCAAGTATTGGTTTGCTGAATATTGGCGAGGAAGAGATAAAAGGCAATGAGGTAGTGAAACAGGCGGCGGAACTGTTGCGTGCCAGCGGACTTAATTTTTATGGAAATATAGAAGGTAATGACATTTACAGAGGGACGACTGATGTGGTTGTGTGTGACGGCTTCGTCGGCAATGTGGCCTTGAAAACATCGGAGGGGGTAGCGCAAATGCTTTCCACTTATCTGCGTGAAGAGTTCAGGCGCAATCTGCTCACGAAGATTGCGGGACTCGTCGCCTTGCCGGTCATCAAGGCGTTCAAGCGCCGGGTGGATCACCGCCAATATAATGGCGCGAGTCTGCTGGGGTTGCGTGGCATCGTCATCAAGAGCCACGGTTCGGCGGACAGCCATGCATTCGGTTTCGCCATCGCGCGCGCGGTGGATGAGGTTCGAGGCGGGATGTTGCGCAACATTAGTGAAAGCGTGGCAGAGTTGTCGCATCACGCCCGGAGTCCGTCTTCATATCCTCGGCCGTTGCCGGAAGAACGTCCGGCATGATGTTGTACTCCAAGATCGGTGGAACAGGCAGCTATTTGCCGGAAAAGATTCTCACGAACCAGGATCTTGAGCGCATGGTGGATACCAGTGACGAGTGGATACGCACTCGTACCGGTATTACGCAGCGACACATCGCGGCAGACAATGAAATGGCAAGCGATTTGGCACTCAACGCCAGTCGCCAGGCAATGGCAGCGGCAGGTGTCACAGCCGGAGATATCGATCTGATCATTGTCGCCACTACTACACCCGACGTGATTTTCCCCAGCACCGCCTGCATTTTGCAGGACAAGCTTGGTGTCAACGACTGCCCGGCATTTGATGTGCAGGCGGTATGCAGTGGTTTTATCTACGCGCTTGCCACCGCAGATATGTTTATTCGCGCCGGCAAATGCCGTACCGCGCTGGTGGTTGGCACCGAAATTTATTCGCGCATACTCGACTGGACCGACCGCAGCACGTGTGTGCTGTTCGGCGATGGTGCGGGCGCAGTGGTGCTGACCCAAAGTGACCAGCCTGGAATACTTTCTAGCCATCTGCATGCTGATGGCAGTTATAGTAAAATCCTTGCGGTACCTGGCAGTATCTGTGGCGGCAAGGTGCAAGGCAAGCCGTTCGTCATGATGGAAGGCAATGTTGTTTTCAAGTTCGCGATAAAAGTACTGGAAGACGTTGTGCGCGAGGCTCTGGCTGAAAATAACCTGGAAGTATCCGATATCGACTGGTTGATTCCGCATCAGGCCAATATCCGCATTATTATTTCTACCGCGAACAAATTAGGATTACCGATGGAAAAAGTAGTTGCCACGTTGGACAGGCAGGGCAATACCTCCGCTGCTTCCATTCCACTGGCGCTTGATATCGCCGTACGCGACGGACGCATTAAATCCGGGCAGCTCGTGTTGCTGGAGGGCGTAGGGGGAGGGTTTACCTGGGGAGCAGTGCTGGTTCGCTGGTAGACACGGGCCTCTCTGTAAATTAATAGGGCAGATATCCGTTTCGCGATCCCGGTCAATAAATGATGATTGAATATCTATTTCTGTCCGCTATCAATCATTAACAATTTTTGGTTCTGTTCGATTAATATGGAACGGCAATGAAAGTTCCCTTAATATTCGCATGTGTATTTCCTGGTCAAGGCTCACAATCAGTGGGCATGATGAAAGGGTATGCTGATTTCCCCCTAGTGCGAGAAACGTTTGCTGAAGCATCCGATATTCTCGGACAGGATTTCTGGACAATGGTCGAGGAAGGTCCGCTTGAGAAGCTTAACCTGACGGTTAACACTCAGCCGCTGATGTTAATGGCAGGTATTGCGGTATATCGTGCCTGGGAAAGCTTGGGGGATGTGAAACCGGTCTTCGTGGCGGGACATAGCTTGGGGGAATATACTGCATTGGTAGCCTCGGGGGCGCTGGCTTTTGCCGATGCGCTGTCACTGGTGTGTTTCCGGGCAGAGTTGATGCAACAGGCGGTACCGGAAGGTACTGGCGGTATGGCTGCAATCCTCGGACTTGACGATGAGGTGGTACAGGCGGTGTGCGATGAAGTTACAAGTTCTTCCGAGGGAGAGTTGCTGGAGCCAGCAAATTTTAACTCACCGGGCCAGGTCGTCGTTGCAGGGCATAAAAATGCGGTGTTACGCGGTATGGAACTGGCCAGATCCAGGGGCGCAAAACGAGCAGTAATGTTGCCTGTGAGTGTACCTTCGCATTGCTCCCTGATGAATCAGGCGGCCGACAGGATGCAACAGCAGTTGGAACTGGTGACGTTTGGATCCCCGAAAATCCCATTGTTACATAATGCTGATGTGCGACAACACGATGATCCCGCCGTAATAAAAAGAATTCTGGTTCAGCAATTATGCAGGCCAGTGCAGTGGACAGAAACTATTCGCTCTTTTGCTGCCGCAGGCGTCGCCCGTATAGTGGAGTGCGGGCCGGGTAAAGTACTGTCGGGACTTAACAAGCGTATAGACGAAAATTTGCAGAGCTTTGCGTTGACGGATGGCGTGGCGCTTCGGCATGCTGCAAGTATGCTTATGTAAAGGGTAAGGGGAGAAGCCTGCCGCGTTTGTTGCGCAGGGTATATCCGTGTTGATTTGTGTTTTGAACATACTGGGGAATAATGCTGCAAAATCAAATAGCACTCGTAACCGGGGCCAGTCGCGGTATCGGACAGGCCATTGCACTAAAACTTGGCATGCTGGGTGCCACTGTGGTCGGTACCGCCACTACTGAGGATAGCGCTCAACTCATCAGTCGTTCCCTGGAAGAGGCCGGCATCAAAGGCGCTGGCATGAAATTGAGTGTAAATGATGCCGCTCAGATTGAACATGTTCTTAAAACAGTACACGAGAAATTTGGCGATGTTGCGATACTAGTGAATAATGCCGGCATCACCCGCGACAATTTGCTTATTCGGATGAAAGACGAGGAATGGGATGAAATCATGGAAACTGA
>JBDTWQ010000083.1:0-8139 GCA_040006595.1 Nitrosospira sp. | reverse complement strand
TTCAAGGAAGCAAGATCATCGTCTTGATGCGCGTCAAAGCCAGCGGAAATAAACACCATCTGCGGTTTGAATTTCCGGAGCGCGGGCAGCCAGAATTGGCTCACCGCGGCGCGGAATTTTTCGCCGTTGCTACCGGCCGCCAGCGGGATATTGACCATATGCTCGGAACCTCCGGCAATGCCGCTGTATGGATATAACGGATGCTGGAAAGTGGAAACCATCATTATCCGCGGATCATCCCGAAAGATATCCTCGGTGCCGTTGCCGTGATGCACATCGAAATCCACCACCGCAACGCGCTCCAAAGCATGCACTTGAATGGCGTGAGCAATCCCCACCGCAATATTGTTAAAAAAACAGAATCCCATCGCCTGGTCGCGCCGCGCATGATGGCCCGGCGGACGAATGCTACAAAAAGCGTTTTCCATATTCTTGCTGATCACCAGATCAACTGCCAGAACTACTGCACCTGCGGCACGATAAGCTGCTTTCAGGCTATGTGGATTCATCGCGGTATCCGGATCCAGATGCACGATTCCGGTAGCGGGTGCCTTTGCGTCCAGTGAAGCGATATACTCCGCTGTATGTACCCGGTTCAATTGTTCGAACGTCACCAATGGCGCGATATGACGCACCAGTTTATCCATCAGACCGGAAGCGGTAAGCTCATCCTCAATCGCCTTGAGCCGCGCCGGACGCTCAGGGTGGTATGAACCCATCTCGTGCAGCAGGCAATCGGGATGGGAAATAAAGGCGGTATGCATGCGTAATTTCCTTTTGGTATCGATGGCGATTTCGCTGACAACAGGTTGGCCGCGATCACCGCTTGCCTGATGAGTATTTGATCCGACAGTAATAGCCGAGGTTCAAAATTGAAATCACTATCCACTCCATGATAATCTTTGCCCCGAATCGCTCAACCTGTTGAGACCAAATCCGCTTTAACTTCAATAAACTAAGAAAACAGGCGTTCATGTCTCTTTTTCGACAACTCTGGTTAGCCGTCATACTGATCACCCTGACAAGTTTTATAGGCAGTTTTGCCGTAAGCATGCTCAGCACACGAAGCTATCTTGAACAGCAGCTTCATCGAAAAAATATTGATAGTGCCAATTCCCTCGCCCTCTCCATATCTCAACTGAGTAAAGATCCCGTTACGATCGGACTGCAAATCGCAGCGCTCTTTGATAGCGGCCAGTATGAAAGTATCTCGATCACCTCTCCAGATGGCAAAGTGGTCGCCGAACGCATACAGGATCGCCTTGATACCAGTGTTCCCAAATGGTTTGTTGATCTCTTCCCTATATATGCCGAGGCCGGCCGTGCTCAAATCACCGACAATTGGATGCAATTTGGCGTTATCAAGGTGGTTAGCCACGCGACCCTTGCGCATCAAGCTCTTTGGGAGCAAATCGAAAGCCTGATAATCTGGTTTTTGGTAGCAGGCGTCCTTAGCGGACTCATTGGGATGATAATGCTACGCGGCATCAAGCAGCCTTTGGCGGCAATGGTCAGCCAGGCCGAGGCTATTACGGAACGACGCTTCCTCACCATTTCCGAACCGCGCATACCAGAACTGCGCAGCATCGCACGGGCGACGAATGATATGGTAAGGCGCCTGCACAACAGGGTTATCGAGGAAACCTCGCGACTGGCAATCCTGAATAAGCAAATGAATTATGATCCCGTCACCGGTCTGGCCAATCGCACCCATCTCATGAGCCTGCTTGGCGAAATAGTGGAAGGGAAAGATGTCGCACTGACCAACGTACAAAATGGTTCCCTTCTTCTCGTACGTCTTAACGAGCTCGAAAAAATCAACCAGAAGTTTGGCCGTACCGAAACAAACAGACTGCTTTGCCAGGCAGGTGCGCTTATGAGTCGCATTGCCGACGAGGCTTCGGCTCTTGAGGTCTCGAATCTCGATCCCTCCGATCCTCTGGTTGCCCGCCTGAATGGGTCGGATTTTGTGCTCATCATTCCCAATACCAATGATGCCAGTCAATTTGCAAATCGATTGACTGTGGAGCTCACAGCACTTTTAGCACAAATCGGCGGTGAGGTTAGCGACTTCTGCCACATCGGCGCCATTCATTATCAGCGTGGGGATAAACTGGGCAAACTTCTCGCCAACGCTGACGCTGCGCTGGCAACTGCAGAAAGGATAGGCAGCAATGCGTGGCATGTTATTGCCTGGCAATCCGGCCATCCACCCACCCCCGCCAATATCGGTGACTGGCGCCACATCTTCAGCGACGCATTAGACGAAGATCGCTTCGAGCTGGATTTTCACCCTGTCGTTGGCCCGACGGGTAAGCAATTGCACCAGGAAGCCGTTGTCCGCATGCAGGCCCAGCGCAATGGGGGCTGGCTGGATGCAGGGGATTTCATTGCCATCGCCGTTCGTCTCGATCTTACGGGTCCTCTTGATCTGGCTGTCGTCCGTCACGCCCTCGAATCCCTGAAACTCTCTTCCGGTGAACTCGCGGTCAATCTCTCGGTTGAAACGATCGTTGGCTGGGAATTCCGTAACAAACTTGTGGATTTGCTGCGCCAATATCCGGACTTATGTCATCGGCTTTGGTTGGAAGTGCCGGAGTATGGCGCTTTCCGCAAATTTGAGGCTTTCCATGACTTCTGTCATACCTTCAAGAAACTTGGCTGCCGCATCGGCGTGAACCACTTTGGCCACCATTTCACCGAACTTCAGAAACTCACCGATCTCGGCCTCGATTATGTCAAGGTGGATGCCGGTTTCGTGCATGGCGTCAATCAGAATAAGGAAAATCAGAAATTCCTGAAAGGTCTGTCCAACCTGGCTCATCGCATCGGCATTATAGTGATCGCCACCGGCGTACAAACCGTAGCGGAACAGAAGACATTAACAAAACTAGGCCTTGATGGCGCGATGGGACCAGGGGTGAAGTAATCTGTTGCCCTGTTTCCTTGTCTGTCCAACGTCTATTCAGTGTTCCGAATAAATTCCCGGGTTTAACCCATGGGTTTGCAGGCAATGCGATCACAGAATACTTACCCGACGAGTTCCCTTGCTTGCCCGGCTTACACCGAGCCATGGATGCAGACCGCTGGCCTTTCCACCTCCATCTCAAGAAAATCAGGTTTCGTGTCAAGAATTGCCTTTGCCATTGTCATTGCCATGATAAGCTCATCTTGCAATATTCAAATGTTACAACTATAACTTCCTAATACCCCTACAACTTTGAATAGCTCCGAGGACAAATCATGACTCCCTTACATACGTGGAATTTTTTCCGGGCAGGCGGCTTTGATCAAGTACAAATTGATAGCGGCGCAGATATGTTGGCTTTAAAGGAACTGGATCAAAAATTGTGGGTGGCATTGAGTTGCCCGACACGCGGCATAGAATTCGACAACAAAACACTCGATTTGATTGACCATGATGCGGATGCTCACGTGCACGCAAATGAAGTGCTTTCGGCCATCGCGTGGGCAGGCGGTTTGCTGAGGAATTCCGATCTATTGGTCAAAGGATCGGATTCTGTGGCGTTGGCGGATATAAACGATAGCAGTGAAGAAGGCCAACAGGTGCTTGCTTCAGCGCAGTATATCCTGAAGTGTCTGGGCAAAACGGATGCGGCAGAGATTTCCCTTGCGGATATGGCTGACATTGAGAAGTTTGTTGCAGGCCTGGAATTCAATGGCGATGGCGTGATTCATACCGGACAGATTACAGATGCCGGAACGCGTAAAACCATTGAAGACATTATCAAGTATCGCGGCTCCGTTCCGGATTTAAGTGGGAATGCAGGGATCGATCAGGAAATCAGTGATGCTTTTTTTGCCGAAATTGCTGCGTATTCCGATTGGCAAGTAAGTGGAAATGCTGATGGAGATATCCGATTTCTGGGTGAGAACACGCAAGCGGCCGCTGATGCCTTCCATGCAATCAGGGATAAAGTCAACGACTACTTCACGCGTTGCCAGTTGGCCGCTTATGATGCGCGTGCAGCGGTGCCATTAAGCCGCTCTGCCGAGGATTATCAAAATATCGCCGCGCAAACGCTGTCGGCGCAGAACATCGATATAGCAAATTTTCCGCTGGCGACGGTGGAACCGGACAAGCCCTTACCGTTAATTTCCGGCATTAATCCCGCATGGCAAAAGCAGGTGGATGGATTGCGTGAACAGGCTATTTTTCCACTATCCGGCAAAAAAGAAACCCTCCTCGCTTCTGAATGGGCCGATCTTTGCGCCAGGTTTGCGGCGTTTGACACATGGCAAACCGCCAAACCGGCCTGTTGTGCGGAGGAACTGGGTGAAGCACGCTTGCGCGAGATTTTCGGCAGCAGCCATAAGAAAACAATCGATAATTTGATTAGTCAGGACAAAGCCGTGGAAACCGAAGTAAAAGCAATCCGCTCGGTGGAAAAACTGCTGCACTTTAACCGCGATTTATTCAAACTGGTAAATAATTTCGTATCGTTCCGCAGCTTCTACACGGGACGGGATAAAGCAATATTCCAGGTAGGTACACTCTACCTGGACGGACGCAGTTGCGATCTGTGTATCAAGGTTGAGGACATAGGGAAGCATGCGGAGTTCGCCAGCATGAGCGGCCTGTATCTGGCATATTGCGATTGTGTACGCAGCGGTGGCACCGAAAAAATGAGTATTGCTGCGGCTTTTACGGCTGGCGATTCGGATTTTTTAATGATTGGCCGAAATGGCATTTTCTACGATCGAAGGGGCCAGGATTGGGATGCCACTATCGTGCGCATCGTCGACCATTCCATCAGCATCCGTCAGGCGTTCTGGGCGCCTTATAAAAAACTGAGCAAGTTTATCAGCGAGCAGTTGCAGAAATTGGCCGCATCGAAAGCCGCCACCGCCGATGAGAAGCTGATCAAGGCAGCAACGGAGAGTGCCAGGCCCGTAACCGATACATCCCCACCGCCGCCGCTCAAAACCCCTTTCGACGTGGGCAAGTTCGCCGGGATTTTCGCGGCGATAGGTTTGGCACTCGGCGCCATAGGCGGCATTCTTGCCTCACTGGTTAGCGGATTATTGGGATTAAAATTCTGGCAAATACCTTTGGCGATAATCGGCCTGATGCTGCTGATTTCCGGCCCGGCCATGATTTTAGCCTGGTTCAAATTGAAGAAACGCAACCTTGGCCCTGTACTGGATGCAAATGGTTGGGCGATCAACGCACGAGCACGTATCAATATCCCATTCGGCACTTCGTTAACCAAGCTGGCTTACTTGCCGGCAGGTGCGCATCGCTCGCTGACCGATCCCTTTGCGGATAAGAAACCAGTATGGCCTTACTACGTTGTGATCATGGGTATCATCGTTGCCTTGATCGGCGTATGGTATATGGGCTTCTTTGGAGCTTCCCCCACCCGGTAGAAACGCTAGCCCTGGCAGCGTTTCAGGCTTTCAATGATTTTTCACCTTTACCGGAGAATAGCCAATGAATATCGATGAGCTCAAGTCAGTGGCCGGATCCATAGTCGCGAAACATAAAGGTATCCTCGCAGCGGATGAAAGTAATCCGACAATCAAGAAACGTTTTGATTCGATCGGGATTGAGTCTACCGAAGAAAACCACCGGCGATATCGTGAACTGCTTTTTACCACCGATGGGATCGAACAGTATATTAGCGGCGTCATCCTCTTCGACGAAACATTGCGCCAGAACTCCCGCGATGGTGTTCCCTTCGCCAAATTGCTATCGAGCCGTGGGATTATCCCCGGCATCAAGGTAGACAAAGGCGCAAAGGCGTTGGCGCTTTACCCTGCGGACAAAGTCACCGAAGGCCTGGATGGTCTGCGCGAACGACTCGCCGAATACAAGCAGCTGGGAGCAAAATTCGCGAAGTGGCGGGCGGTTATTCAAATTGACGAGCACGATGTTCCGACGACGTATGCCATGCGTGTAAATGCCCATGGGCTGGCGCGCTACGCTGCGCTCTGCCAGGAAGCGGGCATTGTGCCGATCGTGGAACCGGAAGTACTCATGGACGGCGCCCACGACATTGATCGCTGTGAAGCAGTTACATCGCAGATGCTTGAATATGTATTCGCGGAGCTTAATGCCCACCGTGTAGTGTTCGAGGGCATTTTGCTCAAGCCGAATATGGTGATTGCCGGGATGAAATGTACGCGTCAGGCCAGCGTGCAACAGGTTGCCGAGGCTACTGTTCGTTGCTTGAGCCGTTATGTGCCGGCGGCAGTTCCGGGGATCGTATTCCTGTCTGGCGGTCAAAGCGCAGAAGTCGCCACCGATCATCTGAATGCCATTAATGTCATAGGCATCAAGTATCCATGGCAGCTCAGTTTCTCTTACGGACGGGCGCTCCAGGCACCGGTTCTTGCTGCCTGGAAGGGAGAGGAAAGCAACGTAGCCGCGGCCCAGAGAGCGTTCCTTAAGCGTTGTCGATTAAATGGATTGGCCCGGGAGGGAAAATATACCCGCTCAATGGAATCTGCTGACGAGTAACTGATTTCTCCTAAATCCCGGGACCCCGAAGCCGGTTAATCCCTTCCATAAAATTCTTTCTTTATTGGGGTAACACTCCAGCGGTTGACTATATCCATCGAGCCAGTAATCTCGCACCCAGCTCTTTCAAGCGCACGCCAATAGAACGCTGCTGCCATTTTTCGAGCGTGACAAGTCGGGAAGACTCGATATCTTTATCGAACAAGGCCTTCATTTGCGTACCAAATTCCTGCCCAAGAACCACCGCATTGATTTCCTGATTGTACGCCAAGCTGAGCCAGTCAAGATTGGTCGAGCCTATTGTGGACCAGACGCCGTCGATAAGTGCGGTCTTGGCATGCAATATAGCATCCTCCCGTTCGTAGATCTTCACGCCGGCACTCAGCAGTTCGTTGTAGTAAGAGTGCGACGCATAAAAAACCAGATTCGAATCAGTTTTATCGGGTAACAGTAATCGCACGTCAACATTTCGCTGCGCAGCACCCTTCAACGCCGCCAGTAATCGCGAATCAGGCACAAAATATGCTGTAGTAACATATGCATAGGTTTCGGCGCTATTAATGGCCGATAGCAGGGTCGCATAGATGGGGCTGTAAGACTTATCAGGCGAACTGCTGATGGCACGCACTACCGCATCATCCTTTCTTCCTATTTGCGGGAAAAAGGATTTCGAGACTAGCGGCCCACCCTTCTGTTGCTCCCAGGTCGCCAGAAACAATTGCTGGAATTCCCTGACGACAGGCCCTTCAATACGTAGATGAGTATCGCGCCACGGTTGGGTATCCTTTGTGCGGGGTTTTGAGCTGAATGACCCGCTGGAGTACACGCTGCTAATGTTGACGCCACCTACAAACGCGATCTGGCCGTCAATCACGAGCAGTTTGCGATGATCGCGCCCCACCTCCCACTTCTTGCGAAGCATCAATGGGTTGAGAGGGTTGAACTCCAGCACGTTGATGCCGCTGTCCGCCAATGACTTGAAGAATTCTTTGGGGGTATCGCCCGATCCGACGCTGTCGTAAATTAAATTCACCTGCACGCCGTTTTTTTGCTTTTCGATCAGCGTGGCGGCAAACCGGCGGCCAACCTCATCGTCTTCGATACTGTAGGTTTCCATGTTGATATGATCTTTCGCGCCCTGTATTGCCGCAAACATCGATTTGTAGGTAGCAGGGCCATCAACCAGCAGCGTCACCTTATTGCCCGTTATCAACGGAATTCCTGAGATTTCCTCTATCTGCGCAAGATGTCTGTCAAATATATTTGTTTTTGGGCTACCGTTTTTGAGCTTGGCCAGAACTGTCTTGCTTTGCTGCGGGGAAAGCGTACCGCGTGCGCCATCGACTTGCACCGGTTGGGTTGTATATGCGTCTTTATGCGGCAATGGCAACGAACCACAGCCGGCCAGCAACGCCACGCAGAGTATCGCTGCATATTTTTTGGCCATAAGGTCGGATTCCTAAGTGGTATTACCGTGGGTGGGGTCGGTTTAATGAATGTTTACAGTGGTTACAAGATGAATACCCTGTTTCTTATATGGAATTGAGGCTGAACATATTCAGAGTTTAAAAAGCAAGAATCGTTCCAATGCCTATACATCAAATAGTTATAAATACAAGCCATCGCCGGATGTGAAAATTTCCGACATATTCCTG
>JBDTWQ010000082.1:0-3626 GCA_040006595.1 Nitrosospira sp. | reverse complement strand
TTTAGAAGCCCGATGGCTAAGGGACTGCGCCGATGACGCAACTCGTTCGATACGCCTCGTACAACAAATCGGGGCAAACGCAAGGTGAAGTTGCGCAATACGGGAAACACATTCAGCATCTTGAGACCATAGATGATTACGAAAAGACTGGCTGCAAGCGTCACGACGCCTCGCATGTGGGGTGTGAAGGTCATGATAGAGCCCAACAAACCCAAGCTGCCACCAATAACCGTATAAGAAGCTGTTTTGCCGGTGGCATACATCAGATGAGCCATCGCTGTGGTGCCTGCAGTGCGTGGCTCAATTGCCATCGCATAGCCCACCACAAAACCTCCGCACATGCCAATACAGTGAAAACCGGTAAAAAATCCGATGGAAAATAGCATGGCATAACCGAGCTGAGCGTTCATTTCTCCCACTAAACCTGGGATCATGCTTTTGCCCCAGAAGGTCACGCCACCCACCATCAGCAGGAAAAACAGAAAAATCAGTCCATTTCGTACCGGGTGACTTGAAGACTGTGTGGATGCGCTTTCGAACTCATAACCTTTTTCTTCAATCGCCCGGCGAATACCACTTTCTCCCGTGAGCAGGCTGTCGAACTCGACATCGACAGCCTGCTTGGCATAGTCTGCATTGACTTTCTGCACGCCAGGCAAATGCCCCACCGCGTTCTCGATGGTCTCTTCGCAGCCCGTGCAATGCATACCTTTGACTTTCAGATGAGTCGACTTGGTAGCCATTTTTGTACACCATGACGTTTTAGTAGCGGTGCCTTTTAAGGCAAATTCTATTTGGGAATAGAGGAGTCGGGAGATGCCTCTCAAAGATACTCTTCTCAACTCCAGACGGGTTTACTATATACCTGCCAGGGGTATAAGTCAATACCCTAAGAGGGTATATAATAAACGGGGATGGTGTTGAAACAGCGGATAGAAATTAAAGGCGACTTGACGTCCAAAAAACGCGATGTAATCAGCCTTCCTGCCGCAATTGCGGAAACAGAATGACGTCGCGAATGCTCGGGCTGTCGGTGAAGAGCATTACCAGCCGGTCTATGCCAATACCTTCGCCGGCAGTAGGGGGTAGGCCATATTCCAGAGCCCGTATATAATCGGCGTCGTAGTGCATTGCCTCGGAATCGCCCGCTTCCTTGGCCCTGGCTTGTTCCAGGAAACGTGCTGCTTGATCCTCAGGGTCGTTCAGTTCGGAAAAGCCATTGGCGATTTCGCGCCCGGCAATGTAGAGTTCGAACCGGTCTGTTATTGCGGGATTGGCGTCGTTGCGTCGCGCAAGGGGGGAGACTTCCGCCGGATAATCAATGATAAAAGTCGGTTCAAACAGTAAATGTTCGGTGGTTTCGTCAAATAACGATAACTGCAGGCCCCCAATCCCATCTCCCGGTTTGTGAGCAATGCCGAGCGCCTGCAACTCGCTGATCAGGAACGCGCGGTCATCGAGTTGCGCATCGGCATATTCCGGGTGAAATTTCCGGATAGCCTGGGTGATGGTGAGCCGCGCGAACGGTTGTGCAAGATCGATTTCCCGTTCCTGATACGTTATGTTTGCGGCACCTAAAACTTTTATCGCTGTTTCCCGCAACAGGCTTTCAGTAAAATCCATCAAATAAGCGTAATCCTGATACGCCTCATAAAATTCCAGCATGGTGAATTCGGGGTTATGTCGCGTGGAGATTCCCTCGTTACGGAAATTGCGATTAATTTCAAATACTTTTTCCATTCCTCCCACCACCAGACGCTTCAAGTAAAGTTCCGGTGCGATACGCAGATACAACTGCATATCCAGTGTATTGTGGTAAGTGACAAAAGGTCGTGCCGTTGCGCCACCCGGGATAGGATGCATCATTGGTGTTTCTACTTCCAGATAGCCATGCGTGGTAAAAAATTCACGAATGGACTGGATGATTCTGGATCGTGTGATAAATACCATGCGGGTGTTTTCATTGGTGATCAGATCGAGATAACGCTGGCGGTATTTCTGTTCCTGATCGGTCAGGCCATGGAATTTCTCCGGCAGGGGGCGCAAGGACTTTGTCAGCAAGCGCAAACACGTGACACGCACCGAGAGCTCGCCGGTCCTGGTTTTGAATAGCGTACCCTGGGCACCAAGTATGTCGCCGAGGTCATAATGCTTGAATGCTTCGTAAGTCGCCTCGCCGGCAATATCCTTGGCGATGTAAAGCTGGATGCGCCCGTTCATATCCTGGATAGTGGCGAAGCTTGCCTTGCCCATTACCCGTTTCAATACCATGCGCCCCGCCACCGTCACGGCTCTTGGCGCCGCTTCCAACGTTTCGTTGGGATGCTCACCGTATTGCTGATGGAGATCTGATGACAAATCATTCCGGCGAAAATCGTTGGGAAAGGCGCTACCCGCCTTGCGCAGCTCAGTCAACTTGGCGCGGCGTTCTTCGACGAGCTTGAACTCCGCGTGCACCCGGTTGAGCGATCCATCCGGGCCTTCCTCTGAAATATCATTCGTTGCCATCAGGTATCCTTATACGCCTTGTTTTAGACTGGCCTCGATGAAATCATCCAGCCCACCGTCGAGTACTGCCTGTGTGTTGCCGCTTTCGACGTCGGTACGCAAGTCCTTGATGCGTGACTGGTCCAAGACGTACGAACGGATCTGGTGTCCCCAGCCGATATCGGTTTTGCTGTCTTCTATTGCTTGCTTCTCGTCATTACGTTTGCGCAATTCCGCCTCGTAAAGACGTGATTTCAGCATGGCCATCGCGTCCGCGCGATTGCGGTGCTGGGAACGGCCACTTTGGCACTGAACTACAATCCCGGTGGGATTGTGGGTGATGCGAATAGCCGAGTCCGTTTTATTGATGTGCTGACCACCCGCACCGGATGCACGAAAAGTATCGACGCGCAAATCCGCAGGGTTGATTTCTATTTCGATGGTCTCATCTACTTCGGGATAGACAAATACGCTGGCAAATGAGGTATGGCGGCGATTGCCGGAATCGAATGGGGATTTACGCACCAACCGGTGCACGCCAGTTTCCGTGCGAAGATAGCCGTAGGCATAATCGCCGGATATTTTGAGACTTGCGCTCTTGATCCCGGCAACCTCGCCGGTTGACTCTTCCATCACTTCCACACTATAGCCACGGCGTTCGCAATAGCGCAGATACATGCGCTCCAGCATCTCTGCCCAATCCTGTGCTTCCGTGCCCCCGGAACCCGCTTGAATATCCACGAAGCAATTATTGGGATCCATGGGATTGGAAAACATGCGGCGGAATTCCATTTCCGCCACAATATTTTCTAATTGACCGATGTCGCGGCCAATGCTTTCCAGCGTAGCATTGTCCTCCTCTTCTTTTGCCATCTGGAACAGATCCCGAGCATCGCCCAACTGGCGCTCAACTGTTTTCAGGGTGATCACGATGCTTTCCAGCATCTTTTTCTCCCGACCCAATTCTTGCGCGCGCTTGTTGTCTTCCCAGATGGCGGGGTCCTCCGTCAGCCGGGTGAGTTCGTTCAGACGTGTTTGCTTGGTATCGAAGTCAAAGATACCTCCGCAATTCTGTCGCTCGACTATCGAGATCGGTGAGCTGATAAGCGATGGCGTTAAGTTGTTCCGCTTCCATAGGA
>JBDTWQ010000081.1:0-10221 GCA_040006595.1 Nitrosospira sp. | reverse complement strand
TTCCCCCTTCCCCATAGACTCCCACTCGTAGGCAGAGAGTGAGAAGCATTTATTTGTTGGTTTCGGCAATTATATCGCAGCCAAGCAGGATACTTGAATTTTTTGCGATATTACCCGTTTGTATATCTAGTGGTCACTATATAAATTGATCACGACGGCAGCGGGTTTAGCAGACGTTTTCAGTCCAGTTTCCGCAACTGCTCTTTCAGTTTCTCCAGCATTCCACCAAAATTGGCAAGTCTCTCTTTTTCCTGCTCCACTACCTTGATCGGAGCGCGCTCGACAAAGTTCTTGTTGGCAAGTTTTATTTCTGCTTTGGCAGTTTCATCCTTGATACGCGCAATTTCCTTCGTCAAGCGCTCACGCTCGGCAGCTATATTCACTTCAATTTTCAGCATCAATCTGAATTCGCCAATGATCGCTACCGGCGCTTCAGCATGGGGCAAGCCGTCCTGCATGATTTCCACGTGCGAAAGTTTTGCCAGCGCCATCAGGTAAGGAGAAAAATCAGCCAGGGTTTGCCTGTCGCCCATAGCCAGGAGCGGGATTCTTAGCGCCGGAGATAGATTCATTTCTCCACGCAAAGCACGGCAGGCATTGATCATTTCCTTGAGCGCAACGATACGTCTGATAGCGTCTTCGCTAATGTGCGCCGGGTTGGTTTTGGGATATGGCTGGAGCATGATGCTCGCGCCTTGCTTGCCTGCAAGCGGCGCGACTTTCTGCCACAATTCTTCGGTAATGAAAGGGATGATGGGATGGGCAAGCCGCAATGTGGTTTCGAGTACTCGTGCAAGGGTGCGACGGGTGGCGCGCTGTACAGAGTTGTTGCTGCTATTTAACTGTACCTTGGCAAATTCCAGGTACCAATCACAATATTCATCCCAGACAAATTCGTAGATTTCCCGTGCTGCAATATCAAAGCGATAGTCGTGAAAAGCTTGCTCTACCGCGCCTTCAGCCAGTTGCAGACGGCTGATGATCCACTTGTCGGCATCGGAATATTCCAATGGCAGCGCATTGACCGGATCCGCTATTAAACCTGTATCTTTTCCCTCGCAATTCATCAGCACATAACGAGTGGCGTTCCACAGCTTGTTACAGAAATTCCGGTAGCCTTCGCAACGCTGCATATCGAATTTGATATCGCGGCCGTGAGAGGCGAGACTGGCAAAAGTGAAACGCAGTGCATCAGTACCAAATGCGGGAATGCCGTCCGGGAAATGCTTGCGCGTGGTTTTTTCGATAGATTCGGCCTGCCCGGGATTCATCAGTCCGGTAGTGCGCTTGGAAATCAGATCCGCTAATGTGATGCCATCGATGAGGTCCAGTGGATCCAGTACATTGCCCTTGGATTTGCTCATCTTATGACCTTCCGCATCACGGATCAGTCCGGTTACGTAGACTTCTTTGAACGGCACCTTGCCGGTGAAATGCAGCGACATCATAACCATGCGCGCTACCCAGAAGAAGATGATGTCGAACCCGGTGATAAGCACTGAAGTCGGCAGAAAGGTCCCGAGTTCCGGCGTTTCTTCGGGCCAGCCTAGTGTAGAGAATGGCCATAATGCGGACGAAAACCAGGTGTCGAGAACATCCTCATCCTGCGTCAGCTTGCGCTCGCCAGCCTGCTGTTGCGCTTCCTCCAGGCTGTGCGCGACGAAAATATTGTTTTCCTCGTCATACCACGCCGGAATCCGGTGTCCCCACCACAATTGGCGCGAGATGCACCAGTCCTGGATGTTTTCGAGCCATTGGTTATAAACGTGGCTCCAGTTTTCCGGCGTGAATTTAACATCGCCATTCGCCACCACTTCCAGGCCATGCTTTGCCAGGCCTTTCATGGCCACGTACCACTGATCGGTGAGCATCGGCTCAATCACTGCCTGAGTGCGATCGCCGCGCGGTACCATCAGTTTGTGTGGTTTGGTCTCAACCAGTAACCCCTGCATTTTCAGATCGGCGATGATTTTCTTGCGGGCATCAAAACGGTCCAGACCTTGATACTCAACAGGCGCACAATCGTTGATCTTTCCATCCAGCGTGAGAATGCTGAGCGGAACGAGCTTATGCCGCTGCCCAACCTGGTAGTCATTGAAATCGTGAGCGGGGGTGATTTTCACGCAGCCTGTGCCAAATTCGGGATCGACATAAGAGTCGGCGATCACGGGGATGCTTCGTTCGCATAATGGCAAACGTACACGGCGGCCGATCAGGTGCCGGTAACGCAAATCATCCGGATGCACGGCGACCGCCATATCGCCAAGCATGGTTTCGGGACGGGTAGTGGCGACGATCAGTCCTTCTGTTTCTGTCTCATCCAAGCCTCCACCCGCATTTTCGAGCGGATAGAGAATATGCCAGAGAAATCCATCTTCTTCCGTCGATATCACCTCCAGATCGGAGACAGCGGTTTGCAGCACCGGATCCCAATTCACCAGTCGCTTGCCGCGATAGATCAGTCCTTCGCGATAAAGTCGCACGAAAACTTCAGTGACGGCGTGGGATAACCCCTGGTCCATGGTGAAGCGTTCACGCGACCAGTCGCAAGACGCACCCAGTCGCCTCATCTGGCGACTAATGGTGGAGCCGGACTCCTCTTTCCATTGCCATACGCGCTTGAGAAATTCTTCGCGTCCCAGGTCGCGGCGATCGATATTTTGCTGATCCAATTGACGTTCCACCACAATCTGGGTGGCAATACCGGCATGATCCGTTCCCGGTTGCCATAACGTATTGTCGCCACACATGCGGTGATAGCGCGTAAGCGCGTCCATCAAAGTATGCTGGAAGGCGTGCCCCATATGCAGCGTGCCGGTTACGTTGGGAGGCGGCAGCATGATGCAGTAGGCGAGGTTTGTTCCCGCGACTGTTCCCCCGGACATGGGTCTGAAATAGCCAGCGGCTTCCCAATGGGGATACCAGCGACTTTCGATGGTTCGCGGATCAAAACTTTTTTCGAGTTCCATGGATATCGAGATCGGCGGTGCCGGGAAACCTGCCATTATAACGGAAGACATTGATGGGGATGACACAGGTCGCGGAACTACTATGAGAGGCTTTACCCATGACAAATCAATGGAGAATGGCCGCGCAAAAATGGTGAATTGATGCAGTCGAAGTAAGGACGTATATCAAAGACCAAATAGACGGCATTCCAGCGCTTGAACCAATGCTGTCCGCGCCCCGGCAGTAAGATCGGCTCCGGCATCCTTAAGTGCGGAATCCAGAATTTGCTCCAGTAGTGATGTGATGTCAGACTCAGGCGACAGCATTGTGGGCGTTAGAAACACCGTTTCAGTGAGCGTCGGTATGCTGTCGGCCGCTGTCAGTGAGACCTGCCCCGACGCAACCGCAGTTTCAGCTTCAGCCAGAGCTGACGGCTTGCCCTGATGCTTGCGTAGCAACGCATCCAGCTTGTGCAGTATTGCATCATAATCGGCGCCTGACGAGGTTTCGTTGCTGGATGTCATGGTGTTCTGGGATTCACGGAGTGATGGGTTTTAGAAGGTGGAGTGAAAGATCATGCAGGGCGGCGAATGGTCCAGATGATGCTCCTGAATTTTAGTTTTACTATACCGCTCCAAGCTTATGGTGGCGAATTTTGTACCCGCGGTCTTGATAAAAACGATAGCGCTTTCGTGCCGCCTGCGTGTCCTCCGGTGTGATTCCGGTGATTTCGATCAAGCGCTGGAAACGGCTGAAGAAAGGTGGCTGCTCAACGTCCAGGTTGAGCAGCACATCGTGTGGAAGATTTGTGGCTTGGCGGCCGAGTATGACCGGGGTTAAGCCCGCCAGCTTGTCTTCAGCGCGGCAGTGTGGAATAAAATCCGTTGAAGAAAAAGTCCACAATAATTTGTCGAGCTGTTCGATCACCGTCGCATCGGGAGTATAAATCATAAGTTTGAGGCCTTGTCGCACCACTTTGGCGACAAGACGGCAAGCAGTATGCAATCTATCACCACCGCCAGAGTAGAAATCGATTTCGGTCATGACGGCATTACGAGGTTTTCTTCAGTGCCCGCCCGATCAGGAATTGCGTCAGCAACGGTACTGGCCGGCCTGTTGCGCCTTTTTCCTTACCGGATTTCCATGCGGTACCAGCGATGTCCAGGTGGGCCCATCGGTATTTTTTGGTGAAACGCGACAGGAAGCAGGCGGCAGTAATGGTTCCCCCGGCGCGTCCACCAATGTTGGCCATATCGGCAAAATTGCTTTTCAGTTGTTCCTGGTAATCGTCCCATAACGGCAGACGCCAGGCACGGTCCGCCGCCCGCCCGGAGGCGGATAGTAGTTCCTCCGCCAATTCATCATCATTGCTGAGCAAACCGGATGCAACATGCCCGAGTGCGATGACACAGGCGCCAGTGAGGGTGGCGATATCTATTACCGTTTCCGGATCATAGCGTTCGGCGTAAGTCAGCGCATCACACAGGATTAGCCGACCCTCGGCATCAGTGTTGAGGATTTCTATGGTTTGCCCGGACATACTGGTAACGACATCGCCGGGTTTGGTGGCATTGCCGCCCGGCATGTTCTCGGTGGTGGGTATGATGCCGACCACGTTGATCGGGAGTCGCATTTCCGCAATCGCTGTAATAGTGCCAAGCACACTGGCTGCGCCGCACATATCGTACTTCATTTCATCCATCTCCGCTGCGGGCTTCAACGAAATGCCACCCGTATCAAAAGTGACACCCTTGCCCACCAGCACGATGGGTTTTTCCTTCTTCGCTCGTCCCCAGTATTCCAGAGCAATCAGTTTGGCGGGTTGACGGCTGCCGCGCGCAACAGCCAGAAGCGATCCCATGCCAAGCTTTTCCATATCCTTCTGCTCTAGGATGACGACCTTTAGCTTATAAGTCTTGGCTATTCCCACGGCTTGCTCCGCCAGATAGGTTGGGGTGCAGATGTTGGGTGCAAGATTGCCCAGATCTTTGACCAGATTTATCCCATCGGCGATGGCAAGTCCCTGTTGCAGGGCTTTCTCGCTGAGGGCAAGCTCCGCCCGGTTGGTCGTGCCCAGCGTGACTTTGCGCAGATGCGGTTTATTTCCCTCCGCTTTGCTTTTGAGGCGATCGAAACGGTAGATGCTTTCCATCGCCATAATTACGGCCTGTGAAACTTTCCAGGCGTCGTCGCGCTTTTTTACTGGTGCCTCAGTCAAAAATAGAGTAGCGTCTGCAGCCCCGGTTTCATGCACTGCCTTGAAAGTAGCACGTACCGCATCGAAGTACTGTTTGTCACTGAGGTCTTGTTCCTTGCCGAGTCCTACCAGCAACACACGCTCGCACAGTGCGCCGGGCACGTTGTGCAACATCAGCGTGGAACCCGGCTTACCTTCCATGTCGCCGCTACGCAATATGCCGCTTATATATCCATTGGCGATCTTGTCCATGGCTTGCGCAGCATCGGTCAGCTTGCGCGGCTCGAATACGCCCACCACCACACAGGCACTACGCAGCTTCTCCGGGTTCCCGCTTTTTATGTTAAATTTCACTACTTGCTCCTTAATTCATGGTTTTGGCGGCAGATTGCTTGAGCCGGATAATGGCTGATTATCGCCGGACTATTCGTATAAAGTCAAAGTAGACAGAATACCTTATTAATACGAAACCTTCACACCGGATTCGGCTATGCGGGTTGCAGAATAGCAGGCCTTAAATGTTGATTAGCTGGGGCATAATGGGTTACACGCGATCTATGTGGCGACTGGCAATATAAGCACCGCTGTCATGAACAAGACGAAAACTATTTTGAAAGCAAAATCAGCAGATGATTATCAGGCGAAACTCGCTACACCGTTTGCTGTGCTCGGTATTCGCATTGAGGAAGACTGGTTGACCGATATCGAATATCTGCCGCTGGATACGCAGCCACTCGCCCCGCAAACCCCTCTAGCCAAGGAAGTCTGCAATCAATTGCAGGCGTATCTGGCCGATCCGTCTTTCGTATTTGACTTGTCATTACACATTGGTGGCACGACTCACCAGCGCCGCGTATGGCAAACCATTCAGAAAATCCCCAGCGGCACAACGCTTAGTTATGCCGATATCGCTACGCAACTGCACTCCGCCCCCCGAGCTGTGGGTCAGGCGTGTGGCGCCAATCGGCTTCCCATCGTCATTCCATGTCATCGCGTTATCGCCAGAAACGGAGGGCTAGGTGGCTTCATGAATGCAAGTGACGGCGTCCCGCTCACTATCAAGCGCTGGCTGTTGCATCATGAGCGCGGCTGAACTTAACGCAGGATTGCTGGACGAATTCTCTGATGCCTTATGGCTGGAAGATGGCCTGTCACGCAATACACTGGAGAGCTACCGGAGCGATCTACAGCAGTTCGGCGACTGGCTGGGAAAATATGAATGGAGTGAGCGCGCGTTGACGGCCGCTACACATTCCGATCTGCTGGAGTTTCTTGCCTATAAGGTTTCGGTCAGAGTCAAGGCCAGCACCACCAGCCGCGAGCTGTCGAGCTTGAAGCGATTCTACCGCTTTCTGTTGCGCCAGGGAAAAATCCAGACCGATCCCAGCCTCAACATTGATACGCCGAAACTTCCTCGCAGCCTCCCTGCAAGCCTGACCGAAGCAGACGTGGAAGCACTTCTCAATGTACCTGATGTGGAACAACCGTTGGGTTTACGCGATCGCACCATGCTTGAGGTGCTATACGCCAGCGGGCTGCGGGTATCGGAGCTGGTTAGCCTTGATGTCGCGCAAATCAGCTTGAACATGGGTGTTATACGAGTGATGGGCAAGGGCGGAAAGGAACGTCTGGTGCCCCTCGGTGAGGAAGCGCTGGAGTGGGTAACTCGCTATACGAAAGAAATTCGATCCGTGTTACTGGGCGGAAAAGTGTCTAATGCGCTGTTTGTGACCTCTCGTGGCTCAGCCATGACACGCCAGGCTTTTTGGTATCTGATCAAGCGTCACGCGCGCAGTGCGGGCATCGTCAAGGTCTTATCGCCGCACACGTTACGCCACGCTTTTGCTACGCACCTGCTCAACCACGGCGCCGACCTGCGCGTCGTGCAAATGTTGCTGGGCCATGCCGATATCTCTACCACGCAAATATATACGCACGTAGCACGCGAGCGGCTGAAACAGATCCATGCCATGCATCATCCGCGAGGATGACGGATGAGAGGGGTATTGTTGGGGGTATCCAAGTACATCTGTGCTTTATTCCGGCGCTCACTAATCAACCGCCTCGGCCCTGGACGTGAGCGTGCAGCAATTTAAGCCGATGACAACGATTTTGTATCTTTTATCGCCTCTGTTAAAGTGATCATTGCTACTGCATAAACAATAACTACTCAACAGGAGAAATCATGCGTAATCGATTATCAGTTGCCTCCATAGCAATAGTCTTGACACTTGGTGGTTGTGCCAGCATGTCTGAAGGAAACAGGACTAGAGATACTGCTATAGGCGCAGGGGTTGGCGCAAGTGCGGGTGCAATAATTGGAGCGCTTGCCGGTCAGGGGACAGGTGCAGCGATTGGCGCAGCTGCTGGCGCCGGCGTCGGGGCAATTGCGGGGAATGTATGGTCGAGAAGAATGGAAGATCAGAAGAAGGAAATGGAACAAGCCACGACCGGTACCGGCGTGCACGTCGTGAAGACCGCGGATAACCGCCTGAAGCTTGATATTCCCAGCGATATTTCATTTGATACTAGTCACGCGGAGATCAAATCCAATCTCAGGCCGGTACTGGATAGTTTTGCAACAAGCCTGACCAACAATCCCGGTACCCAGGTGACTATCATCGGTCATACCGACAGTTCGGGCAGTGATGCGGTCAATAACCCGTTATCCCTCAACCGCGCGGCCAGCACGCGTGACTATCTCGTAAGCCGGGGCGTATCTTCAAATCGCATGATTATTGATGGCCGCGGTTCGCGTGAGCCTGTTGTTGCAAATGATACTCCCGCAAATAGAGCAAAGAATCGCCGTGTGGAAATCTTTGTGGCTGAGCAGGTTTCTCCACAGTAAGGGAAGGCTTCTCCCCAGTAATGGGTGCAGGTGAGTTGACAGCGGTGCACAATGACGAGTTCGTTCAGAGGAGTCAGATTTAACTATCGCCGTCCTTTGAGGGAACGCCACGCCCCCCAGTTGCCTTAATGGAATGTTGTGGGCTGATTATTGGATAATTATTATGAATTGTGTTGCCTTCTCTCACCGGTATGCGCCAGATAAACAATGTCAAAGCAATACCCAGCACAGCCAGCATCACCTGATACCAGACAGACGTCATCAGCAGGATAGAGCTACCGAATGACAACGCCATCAGAAGATATACCCAGCGCTTGACCTGACGTCGAATGCTGCGGTGCTCCGCCCATTCGCGGATAATCGGGCCCGCGATGCGATTGGCCAGGAGCCTGTCGTGGAAACGTTTTGAACTTCTCGCGAAGCAAGCGGCAGCCAGCAGTAAAAAGGGGGTGGTGGGCAGTACCGGCAGCACTACACCCGCCACAGCCAGTATCACGGCGGCAAAGCCTGCCGCTAGAAACAGGGAACGCATCAGGCGCGAATTATGCAGCCGTATCGATGTCATTCCCCGCTCGTCCTGATGCATTTCTTTGTTCAATTGCTCCCACATACGTGTCGTCTCGATCCAGGTATCTGCTCTTTACGAACCTACAGGCTATTATTCGGGTGCGATACAGGCTGACTACCGTGATAATATAAAAATTTGCGGCTTGAAATATATTATCATATTGACATTCTGACACCTGGCATCAGATATATGCTATTGCGCTAAGCAAGGGACTGATCAGCTGTAAAATAATTTGATTTCTATTAAAATCAGGCAGCTTCAGAAATTCAAAGTTTCAGAAAGCTGCAAATAGAGGCAAAATTCATTTGCGATTAAGTGATGGTGTAAGGGAATAAAAAGCTATATGGGCGCATGCGCGGTGTATATAGGGGTATTTTCGTGAGTATGACGTGTTGCGGGAGATATGAGTTCCTGGCGCCCGGCAATGATTTTAATTAAATTTTTGAGGTGATCATGTCTAGAATAAGCGCGCTGATTAATTTGAGTATATTGATGGGCATGATTATGCTGCCCCAAGTTGCATTTTCCGAAACCAGGCAAGGAGCCGCCAACGTGACTGAACTTGTAAAAAAAGATATAAAAATAGGGACTGGCGAAGAAGCGGTCGTTGGCAATATGGTGGAGGTGCATTATACCGGCTGGCTTTATGATCCTGCGGCACCCGATAAAAAGGGCGCCAAGTTCGATAGCTCGCGCGATCGTGGCACTCCTTTTTCATTTCTGCTCGGTGCGGGGCGTGTAATTAAAGGCTGGGACCGAGGTGTTGCAGGCATGAAAGTGGGTGGTCAGCGGACGTTGACGATCCCGGCCGAGATGGCCTATGGTACACGTGGCGCTGGTAATGTAATTCCACCGAATGCGGCATTGATTTTCGATGTTGAGTTATTAGGCCTGCGTCAAGGATCTACGCACTAATATTATTAAGTGATGTAAGGGCGCGCCGCTATAAAATTAATTCAGTATCGTTCGTCGAGCTGATTCTGTACTACTGCCGCTAGATTGTTGCAGCTTTTTAAAAAATTTCCGCAGGGGTAAGTCAGGCACGACACATACTTTTTTACCCTCCTCCCACACCCTTGCGCACCGTTAGCTTGATAGCGCGCCCAGTTTATTTCCCCTGGATAATAGGAGCGGCTTTCAGAGCCGGAACCACGCCATGCTCATTGTAGGATCGGCTTGGGAGCATCCTGAAACGGTTTGCAAGGATTTCAACACGTCACCTCGCTACATCCCCACAAAACCGAGTAACCTTCCATCGAATTTGCGCAGCCGGTCAATAACATGAAGAATCAATGAAGACGACATATAGTGACATATGGCGAGGGACTCACCATTACCGGCAGTTAGAAACCCTAAAATGCACGTTGACTTATCGGCCTAAAGCATTCACAATTAGCGGTTTCGTTTGGAGGGGTTCCCGAGCGGTCAAAGGGATCAGACTGTAAATCTGACGGCTCTGCCTTCGAAGGTTCGAATCCTTCCCCCTCCACCAGATCAGGCGGCTGGATATTTGTGAGGCCACGGCGGTGTTGGTTAATCTGGTTAGGGGGAATGATACCTGGTGGAGCGAGCGATGGTTGATTCTATCCAAATCGGTTACTAGATGCGGGTGTAGCTCAATGGTAGAGCAGAAGCCTTCCAAGCTTACGACGAGGGTTC
>JBDTWQ010000080.1:0-2642 GCA_040006595.1 Nitrosospira sp. | reverse complement strand
AGCGAAACGGGCGGCTAAGGTAGCGGGATCCGGAAAGTCCAAAACGCCAGGGTGCATCTTTTGCTTTTGAAATGCCGATGCGCGGTCCTGTCACGATGGGAACCTGTTCCATGGCGGGTATGAGCTGAAACGGCGATGAGTCGATTTGCATGCCACTGTGCTCATCCGTGATGCCGAGTGCCTGGCAGACCCGTCCGGGACCGGAACAAAGCAGGCGTGTATTGTCGAACCCGCGTCTCGCACGCATGATATCGAGCCCCGCAAGCGGTTCGAGGGCACGGATCAAAACGCCGGCGCCATGCCCATCCACCCGGCAAACGAAATTGAGGCACCAGTGGATTCCGTAGGAACGGTAGATATAAGCTCGGCAGGGCGGGCCGAACATCACCTGGTTACGCCTGGTCGGGCCGCCAAAGCTGTGCGATGCCGGGTCTTCGTGGTCATATGCTTCGGTCTCGACAATTCGGCCCCCGACTCCATCGACCAGCAAGGTCGCGCCTATCAGGGAATGCGCCACGTCAACGGATGAGGCGGAAAAATCGATAAATTGCGGGATGGCATTCATGACAGCAATTTTATACAGGGCACTGTCAAAAGCCAAGTTTTCAGGTATTCGCTTGCTATCCATGGCGCGTGTTCGCACCTTGACCCTGCTTACATAGAGCGTTTATCGGCGCATCGCCAATATTTTCGATGCCCGCTTTTCAAGAGCCCTTGCTTCGTTCGGTTGGTGTGTATCACGGTATAGTGTCGCAAGACTCTTGAGGTTTATGGCCACAGTGGGGTGATTCAGACCGAGGCTTTTTTCATTTATTTTCAGGGCATGTTCGTAGAGGCGCTTGGCCTGCGCATATTGCCCTTGTCCACTGTAAAGCGTGGCGAGATTGTGCAGACTGGTGGCGATATCAGGGTGGTCCGGATCCAGCTTTTTTTTTGAAATCGCCAGCGAGCGCTGAAACAGCGGCTCGGCCTTGGCATATTGCTTCTCTGCGAGATACAGCAATGCGAGATTATTCAAATTCGTGGCAACGTCAGGATGATCCGGACCCAAGGCCTCCTCGTCAATTGCTAATGCACGTGTGAGAAGTAATGCCGCAATCTCATGCTGTCCTTGAGCTCGGTGCACCTCCGCCAAATTGTTCAGACAGGTCGCCACATCGGGATGATCTGGACCTGAGGCATTTTCCATGATTTCCAGCGCGCGGCGAAGAAATTGCTCGGCTTGCGCATACCTCTCCTGATCACGATAAACCGATGCCAGGTTATGCAGGCTCGTGGCAACATCGGGGTGAGCCGGACCCAAAGCTTTCTCGCAAATCGCCAAGGCGCGGGCGAAAAGTGCGGCAGCCAGCCCGAGTTGCCCTTGAGCACGGTGCACCTCCGCCAAATTGTTCAAGCTCGCGGCTAAATCGAGATCATGTGCGCCGTGTGCCTGTTCCCAAAACAGCAGCACATCTTCGAGAAGTGTTTCGGCTTCGGCGTATTTCCCCTCAGCATAATACAGTACAGCTAAATTATTTCGTTCCATGGCCACCTTTGGATGGTCCAGACCCAATGCTTGTTCCGCCGCATCGAGAGCCTTCTTCGCCGCGGCGGTAGAGCGTACATAATTCTTCCGCTGATCCGGCCTCACTCTACCTCCACAAGAATCGTTACTATTTGGAGGCCTATTTAACTTGAGATTGGAAAGCACGAATAGCTGTAATATCTTACAGGTGGAGCGGCCGCTTTTTTTTAGCCGATGACCGCATTAAGCTCCAGCGCATTTACACGGCACGTGAAATGCATATCAATGCAGTCGCCGCAAGAGCATGAAACAAAAGACAGAATATGAAACAAAAGATATCCGCACCGATATTGATGATTGGCGCATCTCTACTTTTCGCCACCATGAGCATGTGTGTCAAGGTTGCATCAGTGGATTACAGCATCGGTGAAATCGTATTCTACCGGGGTGTTGTTGGCGCGTTATTGATGGCGTTGCTTACTCAAGTGCGCGGCGGAACGCTCCGCACCAGCTTGCCGGCGATGCATTTCTGGCGAAGTCTTACCGGGGTAAGCGCGCTGGGACTCTGGTTTTACGCGATAGCGGAATTGCCGCTTGCCACTGCGGTGACACTGAATTATATGTCTCCGATCTGGATGGCGTTGTTCCTCATTGGCGGCTCGACCTTGCTTGGCACTGGCAGGGTGGATGCCCGCCTGGTGTATACGGTGCTCATAGGTTTCGTCGGCGTGATTTGTATACTTCAGCCCACGATGGAGCCGCATCAGCTATGGGGTGGACTGATGGGTCTGCTGTCGGGTTTGCTTGCCGCGATGGCTTATCTGCAGGTGACTGCACTTGGCAAAGCTGGAGAACCGGACGACCGTGTAGTATTTTATTTTTCTGTCGGCAGCATCAGTGCAGGCGCACTGATGGCGTCCTTCATCGGTGGGTGGCATGCCCACACCTTCCAAGGCATGGGCATACTGCTCGCTGTAGGGGTGCTGGCCACGCTGGCGCAATGGATGATGACGCGTGCATACAGAACCGGCCGCATGCTCGTCAACGCCAGCCTGCAGTATCTGGGTATCGCCTGGTCTTTTTTATACGGTGTGATGCTGTTCGACGACCCCATTACCGGCCTCGCACTACTGGG
>JBDTWQ010000079.1:0-2092 GCA_040006595.1 Nitrosospira sp. | reverse complement strand
CGGCGACGAACTCGTTGTCCTTGTTCTCCGAGAAGATCATGCGCAACGGCCAGTCTTTGGCGACCTTGCGCATATACTGCTGTTCATCGGCGCCGATACCGCCGTTGAGGTACATTGTCGCGCGAACCTGCTCGACGATGATCAGTTCGTCCTGTGCATGAACGGAAAACGTGACGCCGGCCATCAGGACTGCAGCCGAAAGACCACCGAACAGGGTGCGGCGGAGGGTGTTGGAAAGGTTCATGTCGATGCTCCTTCGTGTGCTGAGTTGTACCGGCTTGGCACTGCCGATTCAATCAAGGTTAATAGGGTTGACTGCTCGTATGGTATTTCATTCTTGATGGAGCTAAATATGCCCCCAAATCCGCATAGATGAAAGTCTTCATGCTTTTCCATTAGCGTGAAACGCTACATTTGCATCAGCTACCGCCTTGCAAATACGCTGGATATCGTCAAGGCTGACGCCGCCTTTACAATTCGCTTCGCATTCCGCCCTTCCTGCCGCTGCAAATCTCGCCAAAATATCCATTGACGAGAAGTTTCCAGTCAGGTTGCCTATATCTCCGAATGGGTGGTCAATTTTCTCAGAACTGGTGGTCTCAAGAATGATTTTAGCCTTGGCCACTTCGTCCGCTGTGCCGTGAGCGATGACCAGGAACTTGTCGGACTTGAGGGCAGCCTCCGTACTGCATGATGCTGTCGTTGGGAATGCCAATGCTGACCTGCGCTGCTCGTTTGCCAATCGCCCTTCTGCTTCGTTCAGGATCGCGCTGCAACCCTGCTACAACCCTGCTACAACCCTATACGCAGCTAAGCATCATTGAACGAAAATTATCGAAAAACCCCATTTCCTTCGATAAATTAGGCACTCTTGTGCTTACGTCGATAAATTTGTCCTCGTTCTGGAAATTCCAGGTGTTGAAAATCGTGACATTGGCTTTGGGCCCTGTCTCCAGGCTGCGAACCTTGTTATCCCAATTGAAACCGAAGGGGCCGACCATCTTCGGCAGATTGATCGGGCCGGTTATCGTAAAACTGTCGCCTTGATAATCCTTGCCATCGTACAACTTCACCCAGCAGCCTCTGTTTGTCACATCGCTCGAAACCTCCACCGGAACCAGCATGAGCACCGGCACCTCGACGATGATGTCTCCATCATTTTTCCCCGGCTTGGATGACTTGCTCTTACTCGCAGATTTCGATTTTTCATCCGTTTTTGATTTACTGGGTGGCTCTCCCGCATAGGCGCCCGTCGCGGCACATACGCCAAATAGCATCGCTACGGCAATCGCGAGATTGCGAGGGGTTTGGATCAGAACATTCACGGTTTTCTCCTTAAGGAATAATGCAATGATTGCTTCTTTTTAATGCCCATGAGCCAGTTGTGTCATGGGCTGGTTTTCGTCACGCGCGGACATCCCTTGCACCCACTGATGTCCGCATTGGAAAAATCGATGTCGTTGAGGATGGCGCCTGTGAGGTCGGCACCTTGCAACGTGGCATTATTCAGATTTGCCCCGGTCATGTTGGCCCCACGGAAATCTGCACCGCTCATCACAGAACCCGATAAGTCAGCTCGTTGAAGCTGGGCATTGCCGAATTTCGTCTGAGTGAGATTTGCACCGCTCAGGTTGGCGCCTTTGAGTTCTGCACCGGTAAAGTCAGCTCCTGTCAAATCGGCGCTTTTTAGGCTGGCACCATTCAGTCGCGCCCGAGTAAGCCTGGCGTTTATTAGGGTAGCATTTCTCAGATCCGCTTCATCCAGCATGGCCCCGTCGAGATTGGCACTGTCAAGATTAACCCGAACCATGTCGGCACGTAACAAATTCGCACCCTGCATGTCGGCACCGGTAAAGTTGGACTGGCGAAGCGCTGCCCGAGCGAGATCAGCGCCGCGAAGATTCGTGCCGCTCAGATCCATTTCGGTGCAAAGCGTGGCTGACGTAATCGTGCAGCCATTGATCTCCGCAGCCGATACTGCCCGGACCGCACATAAAGCAACGAGTAAAATCAGGCGAAAACTCATATTTTTTCCTTCATCCGGTGAATTCTGAGCAGACGTTGCATGGAATGTTTCGATATTTCCATGCAT
>JBDTWQ010000078.1:0-21073 GCA_040006595.1 Nitrosospira sp. | reverse complement strand
AATGCAACGCAACCCCCATCGGATGCCAATCTATAGGCCCTGTTAACACAATTTAAGTGCTTCGGCGATCAGGGTGAAATGGATGAAGCCAATGAACATTACGTCGAGTTTCCCGAAGCGTGAGAGGGGTTTTGCCCCGATTTCACGGCACTCTGAAAAAGCTGACAATGAGTCAGGAGGTGTGTCATGGCAGTACGAAGAAAATATGCCAGGGAGTTCAAGCAGGAAGCGGTTCAGTTGGTTCGGCCCGCCAATATGAAGCGAGTCAGATTGCGGGTGATTTGGACATTGACCTCAACACTGGGTCGCTGGTGCCAAAAAATGACGTTTGTCGGTGCATGACTTATTCGACTCCATACCCTGTCAGTGAAGTAATCGGTGCGGGCGGTGAAGCATCACTTGCACATCTTTCAGTCATCTGGCGATTGCTCTATAAACATTACACCACGGGCGGTACGCGCCTAACTGTAAAAAGCTATCTGCTTTCAGAGGCAGGATTCCGCAGCCTACAGGAGGGGAAAATTCATCCGTTGACTATCTTTCGAGAATCCGGGCAAGACCTGCCTTGGTGGGAAGATTTTTGGGACGTTTCGCAATATCCGCAGCACGATTATTGGCCTGGCTGGAAATCTGTTTGTGGGAGAATCCATCGCGTGGTTGATTTGAAAGATTCACTAAAAGAACAGGATGATCTTATTAGTTCATGAACACACTCGTTCTTGTGTGAAGCATTTACTTCTTCGTCAACGGCTTGACAGATGGGCGCATTTTTTGTCCCTAAAACTCGGACGCGCCTTAATGCAGCGGCGACCGATGAGCCACGCCGAAGCGCCTAGCCAAGTCTGCAAGGCGCTTGTCAAGAGTCCACAACTCAGTGCCTGGCGTAATGAGTGTGGACGCCAGTAGCGCCATGTCCACCACCCCACACCCAAGTCCATACAGCTTTTCGTGCTCGATGAACTCCTTTATTTCACTCAAGCTTGCCTGATTGCAGGGTTGCAAAAGGTCAATGTTGCTCAGCGTCTGGATGCGTGGTGCAGGGGGTGTTCCACACGCAATTTCGAGTATGACCATCGGGTGAGTCAGCGCGAGGTCTAGCCCGATTAGATCAACCAGCGCATCGTTTCCTTTTCGGAAGTGGTCTATCCACACCGAGGTGTCGATGAGTACACTCATTGCGAGACTGGTTCCTCTCGGCGACGCGGTACATCCTGAATCTCAGGCATCGTGCCGCCTAGAGCGGCTAGGCGCTTTGCTGCTTGTACTCGCACGAAGGTCTTGATTGCTTCTCTAAAAAGGTCTGATTTGTCCATGTTGGTGTCGGCCATTTCCAGGGCCTTTTCATAGAGGGCATCGTCGATAGTGACAGTGGTACGCATGGAATCGCCTCATCTTCTCATCAATAATGATGCAATGTTACATCAAAACCAGCATGACAAGTGAGCTGGAAGCAGTCCGTGTCGCACAAGCACTCCCTTTTGCAACGTAAAATATTAGCTGCCTCCCTCCGAGATCACATCCATCTCTTGATAATATTTATTTAGTCGTCCCTGAAAAACCTGTTTGCTCAGTGACCCAATTGACGAGGACAGACAACGGTTTTTTGCCGCGAAGGTTATACGGACCGACTATCTCTCTTCTTTAAAAGTCGCGTCGGCCATAGTAAAACGGTGTGGTCGGAGAATAGTGACGCCGCGATGGATGGCGCGCACTGCCTTCAGAAAATAAGCCGGAGGGATTTAAGATCCCGTTTAATTGTCACAGGAAAGGTAAGCATTACCTCATGTGCTACCCTCGCTGGGTAGCTGTAAAGCTTTACAGGTATAACGGCATTAACCAAACGTATTGATTCCGGCCAACTCGTCACAACATAGCGATCAATCCGGATCATTTTGATGCAGGAACTGTTGCCGGATTGGCCGGTGTGGCTAAAAAGGGGGCACCCCCGATGACTTTGCGCATACCGGCAGGGCCGCGGTGCATGGCGGGCCGTATAAAATTTCTACCGAGCGGGCGGGGAAGTACACAACTATTTACAAGGAAGGATTCATGCTAAAAACCCACAGATCAGCTCCTCTCGTATTGGCGGCTTTATTAACTTCATGTGCAAGCATACCCAACGGCCCGAGTGTCATGGCCCTGCCCGGTTCCGGCAGAACCTTCGATCAATTTCGAGAAGACGATGCCTCGTGCAAATTGTATGCAAGTGAACAAGTCGAGGGCCAGACGCCCAATGACGCTGCAATTCTAAGCGGCGTGGGAACCGCTGCCCTCATAACAGCGCTGGGTGCGGCGGCAGGGGCCATTTTCGGCGGGGGAAGCGGCGCTGCGATTGGCGCGGGTGGGGGACTTCTGGTAGGCGGGTTAATGGGTACCAGCTCTGCCACGGCTTCGGGAAATATCGGGCAGCAACGTTATGACATAGCCTACACCCAATGCATGTACGGCAAGGGCAATCATGTTCCGTTATCCGGGCAAATCATGGATGGCAATCGCAACCCGTCTCAAGGAACGCCACTCCAGCCTCAATCCGGCCCTTCAATTCCGCCGCCCCCGCCACCGTCGAACATCCCTATGAGTTGACGGTGCCTGATGCGATGAAAACACGGCCAGGACTCACCCGCCATTCAATCCCCACGCTCGCGATTCCCGGCAGTAGAAAAGCCGGGCTCCACGTTCGGGAAGGCGTCAAATTCATGCCTTATTTGTAACCGCTCTGGCATATAGAGTACTGGATGAGGTCTATTCTGGCACGGCTCCAATCACGGATGACGCCGCCGCCAAGCAAAGGGCTGCGCCAGAAAGCACCTCAAGAGAGGCGAGAAACATGAGAAACAGTCCACGATTGCGAAAAATATCGCGCAATTCGGCGTAGCGCAACCAAAAACGCGCACTATGCGACTGAGTCAACGGAAATTGATTTGATCCGCGTTTCCTTAATTGCTCCTACAAACGTTTTCTCCCTTATCCTCCTTGGGAATGAGGCACACTGAATACTTAACATTTAGCTGCGTCACATTCCAGACGTGCCAACTCAACTAAGTCATCAGCGGTAGAACCAACGCCGCCGCATACGATCACTAATACCGTTTTATACCCTGATAACGCTGGAACTTTTTCGTACACCGCAGCGAGCGCCACGCCGCAAGCAGGCTCAACGACAATTCCATGATCTTGCAAAAACTGCAAACAAGCAGAAACGGCCAACTTGTCCGGCAACACAACGCTTTCGATACGGTGATTTTTGGAGTACGCCAATGCTTGTTCACAAACAATGCGCGCTCCCAACGTCGTCGCAATACTCGATATGTACGCAAGCTCGACAAGGGATCCCGCGTTTAACGATTTCCCATAGGAGTCGGCACCTTCCGTTTCAACAGCGATGATGGGCACGTCGGCGCCTCCATTCCGCTTCAATCCTTCTATAACACCGCAAAGGAGGCCGCCACCTCCGACTGACAGAACGATTGCGTCAGGCTTTAGACCAGCACGGAATATTTCATCAATTAGACTGGCATGACCTCTCCAAACCAGAGGGTCATCGAAAGGATGTATATATGCATCGGTAGATTGCATGATTGACAGCGCAAATTGGTGCGCTTCGTCCAAAGACTTCCCATGGACTATAACTTCCGCATTCTCTAAACACATCAAGTTCACCGCCCGTTTTGAAGCCGTCTCAGGTACCACGATGATTACCGGTACCGAAAGGCGCCGTCCAGCAAAAGCAACTGCTAGCCCCGCATTACCGCCCGATGATGCAATAAAACGTTTTGCTCCTCGCTTTAGATATTCTTCGCATGCATAGCCGATTCCTCTGGTTTTGAAAGAGCCAGTTGGTTGGGCGGACTCCATTTTCAGCCAAATGGATTGACCCACTTTATGGCTGATCAAATGGGATTCAATTAGGGGTGTTTCAATATGTAGCGGCATTTAAAAGAGATATAATTGAAATCCTGAATGAAGAGGCACAATTTTGGAGCTGACGATGTACAGGACGCTTGCTTATCGCAAAGAAGAAAGCATACTCACGAACCGTGCCAATTCTACTACGAGTTTGGCAACCTGCTGCAGAGCATATGTTGGGCGCAGCAGTTTTCGCGCGGGTTGACTCTGAGTAATACCCATACAACATCAGGTGTACCTTCGTCCAATTGTTTGCTCATCTTGGACATTGTCGATGGATGTTCAAAACGTAGCTTTAGATCCCTAATCGCTATACTAATTGGTGAGCCTAATGATGGGGAAGGAAAAATAACCTCCATACTATGGCGTCACGCCGTCGTTCTGACGTAGAGGGTGACATTCGAATCCTTAAGCATCGCCCCTGGTTGCTGCTAGCCAATCACAACTCTGCCTCGACGAAGTTAATTCATCACTTTCTGTAAGCATTGCCGAATTCTCTTCAGAGGTACTGATTCCGTAAGCATGCCTTGAGGAGTTACCCTGACGTTACCCGACTTTAAATATACAATACCTTCCTCATCATAAGCTAGTGTTTTATTGGTGCCGACACCAAGAGTCGAACTCGGGACCTTCTGATTACAAATCAGCTGCTCTACCAACTGAGCTATGCCGGCGCGGATGTAATTATAGAGACTGGGAAGCGGGGGAGCAAACTTATGAGAGCGCTGCAAAAAGCAATCGAAGAATTTATTTGATGACCTGAAAACGGCGCTTTTCGCCCGTTACGGATGGGCTTTGTGATGATAGCGGCTTGTTCTTGTCCTCAATGTCAGCCTCGGGCTTTGCTGGATCTGCTCCTTCCGGCGGGAAAAGAACGCCCTGCGAGGTTTCCTTGGCGAATATTCCCTGCACTGAATCAACCGGTACTGAGATTTCGCGAGATACACCATCAAAGCGGGCGGAAAACTGGATCAAATCATTGCCGAGCGTGAGATGATGTACCGCATCATCCCTGATGTTGAGTATGATCTCGCCATTTTTCACAAATTCGTTTGGTACACGAGTCTGGGCATCCACTTTAACCGATAGATAGGGCGTATAACCGTTATCGGAGCACCATTCGTAAATAGCTCGAATCAAATAGGGCTTGGTGGAAAAGACTTTCATTTACGCATTGCTTTCTCGGAAGCTGTAAGGGCATCAATGAAGGCGGGTCTGCTGAACAGGCGTTCGGCAAATTTCAACAGGGGAGCAGCTTGCTTGGGGAGCTGAATGCCGTAGTGATCCAGCCGCCAGAGCAGCGGTGCGATCGCTACATCGAGCATGGAAAATTCGTCTCCCAGCATGTATTTCTGTTTAACGAATACCGGCGCAATTACGGTTAGATTGTCGCGAATCGTCGCACGCGCTTTATCCGCAGTTTTCTGATTGCCATGCTCGACTGCGTCAATATGGCAAAAAAGCTCCTGCTCAAAGCGGTGCAGAAAGAGCCGCGCACGGGCGCGCATCACCGGATCCGCAGGCATCAGTTGCGGATGCGGAAAGCGGTCATCAATATATTCATTGATGATATTGGACTCATATAGAATAAGATCCCGCTCCACCAGCACCGGAACCCGGCTATAGGGGGTCATTACCGCCAGATCTTCCGGTTTGTTGTGCAAATCCACATCAATAATCTGAAAATCCATTCCCTTCTCGTACAGCACGATACGGCAGCGGTGGCTGAACGGGCAGGTGGTGGCTGAATACAACGTCATCATAACTTGTTATTTTCCGGCATAATTGAGATAAATGTCTTTGGCGGATGAGAAATGGTCAATGGATGTCCCTCCAGAATTCATGTTTCAAAGCGTAGGTCAGCCCCAGCATGGCGAACAGGAAGAGCATCACGATAACTCCCAATTGAACCCGCTTTGTGGCCGCCGGTTCACCCAGATAAACCAAGTAGTTCACCAGATCAGCGACATACATGTCGTATTCAGTTTTCGAGAGCGTGCCGGGTGTGTCCAGTTTTAATTCCTTTACCTCATGCTTGCCACCATGGCCGTCATCGACAGTTTTTACCGAGAGAGATTGCATTCCCTGTAATTGATAGAGCGCATGAGGCATGGCGACTTTATCGAACAGTAGATTATTCCAGCCGGTGGCCGTCGAGTCATCACGATAAAACTTGCGAAGATATGTGTAGAGCCAGTCCGCACCGCGAGAGCGGGCAATTACCGTTAGATCAGGCGGGGCTACGCCGAGCCATTGTTTGGCTTCCTTTTTTTTCATGGCGGTTGTCATGAGTTCCCCCACTTTCTGCCCGGTGAATATCAGATTATCGCTGATTTGATTTTCACTAAGACCTAGATCCCGTAGGCGATTGTAGCGCATGTATTCCGCACTGTGACAAGTCAGGCAGTAGTTCACAAAAGTCTGCGCACCGCGTTGCAAAGAAAGCTTGTCGGTGGGACGGATCGGTGCCTCGTCTAGTTTTATTTCCGGACCACTGGCAAATGCCACAAATGGAACCAGGCATAAAATAAATAAAATATCCTTTATTTTTCTCATTCTGTCACTCGTGACGGTTCAGGCTTGGTTTTATCTATTTTGCTGTACCACGGCATAAGAACGAAAAAGGCGAAGTAGATTACCGTGAATATTTGCGCCAGCAGCGTATACAAAGGCGTGGGCGATTTCGTGCCGAGCCAGCCAAGCACAAAGACACTAATGACAAAGAGTGTAAGAGCTATCTTGAAATATGGCCCCTTGTACCGGATTGATTTGACGGGACTACGGTCCAGCCAGGGTAATAAGGCAAAGATGGCCACGGAACCGCCCATCAGCACGATGCCCCACAGTTTGGCGTCTACCCAGAGGAAGTTGACAGTGACAGCTCTCAGCATTGAGTAGTACGGAGTGAAATACCATACCGGTGCGATATGGTCCGGCGTCTGCAGCGTATTCGCCGGGACAAAATTATTGTACTCAAGGAAATAGCCGCCCATTTCCGGCGCAAAGAATATAATGCCGCAGAACACGATCAGAAATCCCACCACGCCGAAGATATCTTTCACTGTGTAGTAGGGATGGAAAGGAATACCGTCCACGGGAATATGCGTGACCGGGTCCTTGTTCTTTTTGATTTCAATGCCGTCCGGATTGTTCGACCCGACCTCGTGCAACGCCACGATATGGACGAATACCAACGTCACCAGCAGGACCGGCAGCGTGACGACGTGATAGGCGAAAAATCGGTTGAGCGCCGCGTCGGAGAGCATGAAGTCGCCCAGAATCCAGTTCGACAGAGTCTGCCCAATCACCGGAATCGCCCCTACCATGCTTACGATCACCTGCGCGCCCCAGTATGACATTTGTCCCCATGGCAGGATGTATCCGGTAAATGCGAGCATCATGAGGATGAAGAAAATCCCCATGCCGATCAACCACAGGAGTTCACGAGGCTTACGATAGGACCCGTACATCATTCCGCGGAACATGTGCAGATAGACCACCACGAAGAACATGGATGCGCCGGTGGAATGCATGTAGCGGATCAGCCAACCGAAGTCCACGTCCCGCATGATGTATTCCACCGATGCGAAGGCCATGCTGGCGTCCGGCTTGTAGTTCATGGTAAGGAAAATGCCGGTGAGAAGCTGATTCACCAGCACGAGCATGGCAAGCGAGCCGAAGTAATACCAGAAATTAAAGTTCTTCGGCGCGTAGTATTCGGCGAGATGATATTTCCAGGTGGAAGTCAAAGGAAACCGCGCGTCTACCCACTCCAGCATGGATTCCAGTCGCTTGCTCATTTATACGGACTCCTTACGATCAGACCCGATCAGCAACAGGTTGTCGCTCAGGTATTTGTGGGGAGGAACGACCAAATTTGTAGGTGCCGGAAGATGCTTGTAGACGCGTCCCGCCAGGTCGAACTTGGAACCGTGGCACGGGCAAAAGAACCCGCCCAGCCAATCGGGGCCCAGATCCGCGGGAGCGACATCTTTCCTAAATACAGGAGAGCATCCCAAGTGAGTGCAAACACCCTCGACCACCAGAATTGCCGGTTTGATGGAGCGTGTTTCATTTTGCGCATAGGGGGGCTGCTGGGGTTTTTCAGATTTAGGGTCAACTACCTGATCGTCAAGTTTCTTCAGTGTAGCCAGCATCTCAGGAGTACGGTCCAATATCCATACCACCTTGCCACGCCATTCCACCAACAGCAGCATGCCGGGCTCAAGTTTGCTGATATCTACCTCAACCGGCGCTCCCGCCGCCTTGGCGCGTTCGCTGGGCATCATACTCATCACGAAGGGCGTCGCGACAGCAGCAGTCGCAATCGTGCCTGCTACTGAAGTTGCGGCGATGAGAAAACGTCTCCTGCCATTAATTTCTTGTTTTTTATCGATATCTGCCATAATTTTGCAGCCCCGTTTTTCGGTTTGGAAGCGCTATGTAAACTTAACCATTTTATCATAATATGTATTAGAAAATAAATATCGATAATTAAACATATTGATTGTATGGTAGGAATTGTTGTGATCGAATCTAATGATCGTGGGCACAGATAGACAATCCGCTTTTCGGTTTTTTTAGGGCTAAATTCTGTTTGCAATTCGCTGGCTATTTATATAAATGTAAATCGTCCGCAGGCTCATTATCCTGAATCTGGCAGTTGATTGCTCATTTTCAACTTAGTGCTATGATTCGTAAAGACTTTTGTGCCATTGATTCCCACCTTTTGGTGGGTTCGCCACGGGGCGGATTGCACGTACTGCACCCCGTCCAACTACCGGATTAAGGATTATTTTAATCTAAAGAAATTTTTATTATCAGGACATTCCAGTGTATCCGGGTATGTCAAGTAAAATAACCGTGTTAGCGATTCGAATTCAATTCATAACTATGAAGCAACCCCTCGTCAATTGTCCGCGGTGCGGCAAGATTGTTGTCTGGAATACGACCAATCCTAATCGCCCGTTTTGCTCGGAACGCTGCAAGATGATCGACCTGGGGCAGTGGGCTGCAGAATCCTATCGCATTCCGGAAAAGGACACACTAGAAGAAGACGACGCATTGAAAGATGAGAAATAATGTTTACGCTATGGCTCGCATCATGGCGATGCCATGGCCGCCATGTTCCCAGGCGGTGGTTAAATCCTCCTGGCGCAAGCCGCCTAGTGCATAGACTGGAAGTGAGTATCCTCGGACGAGTGCAGCAAATTTTTGCCAACCTAATGCTTTAGATTCAGGATGGCTCAATGTTGGCAGCACCGGCGCGAGCACTGCAAAATTCATCCCCAACCGCTCGGCTTGGGAAAGTTCCTCCGCATTGTGACAGGATGCGCCACACCATTCGACATTGGGAAGCTCCGTAAGATTCATGAGTGCTGATGACGGGAAGTGGACCCCGTCCGCGCCGATTTCGTGGCAAAGGCTAACATAGCTGTTTATCAGTACCTTGGCACCATGACGATGAGCCAATGCCACCACTTCTTTTGCAAAAACAAGCAATGTTTCCTTCGTCATTCTTTTCTCACGTACTTGCACCAGCCGTAACCCGCCTTGCAACGCATGTTCCATGCGCGTTAATGAAATTTTTTCGCCCCATTCAGCGGCATTGGTAATCGCATAGACAGGCGGCAGATCAAGCGCGCGCAACACCGGTGCATTTGCCGGGAGCATCGGCTCAACCCCAACATTGTCCGGGGATTGCCACGATAATTCCTGATTTTCACGAGGGTGCGGCTCACCGTGCCACTCCAACACACGATAAAAACAAAGGCGTACCGTAGCGTGGGGATAGGTAAACGTGCGGGTAATCCAGGGGTACGCATGTTCAACATAGATGCCCAGCTCTTCCAGCAATTCACGCCTGAGTGCATGCAGCAGCGACTCATCGGGTTTCACCTTGCCACCGGGGAATTCCCAGTAGTCCGCATAGGGCTTGCCTTCGGGCCTGCGGGCGAGAAGAAAGCTGCCATCGGGCCGGGTGATGACCGCGGCGGCGACTTCAACGATATGAGAGGGATGAAACTTGGCGGAATGAAGGTCTGGCATCGCTAGGAATCAAAATTTGGGAGTATCCGCTTGGTGGATTGCGCGCTATACCGCTTCGTCGCGATATCATTGCTGTCGACAAGAAGCCTTGCATATAACTTGCATTAAACAACTCGCTCGTCGAATTTTTGCTCGTGCCCCCGTTCTTCCCTCAAATTGTTAATTTTTGGAAACGCCACCTAAAGAATCGGCGGATTCAACTGCAAAGTAATTACAAAGAACTACAGGGCAGTTTCTCACTGCTCCATACCCGAGTTTTTCCTCTGTTTCCCTGCCCAGTCACGGGCGAACTGCCACGCCACCCGTCCGCTCCTCATACCTCGTCCCAGGGCCCATTGCAATGCAGCTTCGCGTACTGGGGGAACCATTTCCTCGATACCGAAATAGGCGAGCCACTGGCCGACAATGTCCAGGTACTGATCCTGATCAAAAGGATAGAACGACAGCCATAGACCGAAACGTTCCGATAGCGAGATTTTTTCTTCAATCGCCTCACTCGGGTGGATTTCTCCCTCAATATGCCTCGTATCCAGATTGTCCTGCATTGATTCCGGCATCAAATGACGGCGATTCGAAGTGGCGTAAACCAGAACATTCTCCGAAGCCGTAGCAATGGAACCGTCCAGCACCACCTTCAACGCCTTGTAGCCGGGCTCATCGGACTCGAACGACAAGTCGTCGCAATACAGGATGAAGCGCTCCGGGCGCCGGTATATCAGTTCGACAATCTCGTGCAGATCAGTGAGATCGTGCTTTTCCACTTCGATCAAACGCAGGCCGCTGACCGCATACTTGTTCAGCATTGCTTTTACCAGCGATGATTTACCTGTTCCGCGTGCCCCCGTAAGCAACACGTTATTGGCAGGATAGCCCTGTACAAACTGGCATGTGTTTTGATCTATCAGTTCTTTTTGCCGCTCAATACCTCGCAACGCATCGAGCGTAACGCGATGAGGGTGGGTAACAGGTTGTATGATGTTCGCACGACCGGATTTTCGCCAGCGGAACGCAATAGCGGTATTCCAGTCGGGGTCAGGCTGGTCAGTGGACAGCAGCCCTTCCAGGCGGGAGAGCAATATTTCGGTGCGGCTGTAGAGCTTGTCCCAATGGGTCATAAGCATTCGATAACTGATGTTAAATATAACAAGCTGAGAGTAAACGCTTATTAACGCTCCAGCTCTATATTAGCGATACTGAAAAATTCAATTTTGTTCAGTAATAGTATTTCAAATCATCTCTACCTTGTGCTCTCGGGCTCCCGGCTTCTCCATCTGTTACAAGACCAAGGCTCATGCGGAGCACTGAGCGTGAAGGGGCCCGGAACCCTACGTTTGAACAGTATCCATTATGTGTGCTATCGCACGGAGTTGCCGGGCTGAAAAGACGATGATTTAACACGTTACGTCTTTGGTCCGCAAGGATACAGGTTTTCCCGGACTGTAACAGATCGCATAACAGTAGATATCCACGAAAAATAGTCCTTTTGATGAGTTACCGCAATCGGCAAGCGCGTGCTTTTTCGGAAACTTATTATTTAAAATTTGGTAAAAACATTCAGGAGAAGACATTATGAATAATATGCCCAGTAAAAAATCGATCATCTCTCTCGCCATCGGGTCCGCTGTTGCCGTCACGCTCGGTACAGTATCCATTGCATCCGCCAATGATAGTCCTTTCGCCACCCAGCCCCTGAATAAAGGCTACATGGTGGCGGAGTATCATGACAAAAAGGATGGGGATGGATATGGTGATAAGAAGTCGGGTGAAGGCCGATGTGGAATGTCCATGGCGGATACCGATAAAGATGGTCGAGTCAGCAAGGAAGAGCATGCGCGCCATTGTCAAGTGATGTTCGATAAGATGGATGCTAATGGTGATGGGTATATTGATAAAGACGAAGCGGACAAAATGAGAATGAAACATAGACGTAGTCACTCGCAACGGTCCGGTCAGGGATACGGGTCCGGCGATCAATCCGGGATGAGCGGCCAATATGAGTCGGGGTGGGGTGGGAGAAACCTGCAACACATGAAACCCATGGGCGAGTAAGAGTACACCCGGTTGCGTCATACTGTCCGCAGGGGCGATAAGCCTTAAGAGCTTGAATATGCGGTGAAAATTAGGCAGGTTGCGCGCGCTGCAAGCGCGCGCAACCGTTGTCTTTTATACGTATGGGTTTTGGGGCTGCCGACACTGATTCGCCAATACGTTATTGCTTATTGTTGTACTGCTAACTTCGATAATCTGCATTGATCTTTATATAATCATAGGACAGATCGCACGTCCATATTGTGGTAGACGCTATGCCTCTATTAAGCGCAACCCGCACGGTGATCTCAGATTGCTTCATTACTCGCTGGCCATCCTGTTCCCTGTAGCCATACGCTCTGCCGCCATTCTCCGCAACCAGCACATCATCAAGATAGAGTTGCAATCTATTCACGTCAAGCCCGTCCAAGCCTGCATAACCAATGGCTGCAAGTATTCGGCCCAGGTTTGGATCAGATGCAAAAAATGCAGTTTTAACCAGTGGGGAATGGGCAATAGCATAGGCAACTTTACTGCATTCATCCGGTGTTTTTCCCCCTTCAACCCGCACTGTGATGAACTTGGTTGCGCCTTCCCCGTCACGCACGATGGATTGCGCAAGTTGTACTGCCACCTCCGTTACCGCATCTTGCAGGGCGGCGAATGCGGTATCCGTTTTTTCCGTGATTGCCGGATTGCCCGCATGGCCTGTGCCAATAAGAATAAAAGCGTCATTGGTTGAAATATCACCGTCTACGGTGATGCGGTTGAAAGAATTATCCGCCGCATGCCGCACGATTTCCTCCAACAGATGCTGACTCACAACCGCATCGGTTCCGATATAACTCAGCATCGTCGCCATGTTTGGGTGGATCATGCCGGAGCCTTTGGCAATGCCTGTAATAGTCACGGTTGTGCCGTCGAGTGAAACCTGCTTCGACACCGCCTTAGGTACGATATCGGTTGTCATGATTGCCTGAGAGGCTGCAAACCAGTTGTCTCCCCTGAGGTCTGCTACCGCGGCAGGCAAAGCTTCGACGATTTTTTCCAGCGGCAGCGGCTCCATAATTACACCGGTCGAAAACGGCAATATTTGCTGACTGGCACAACCCATCAACCGGGCCAGTTCGGCACAAGTGATGCGGGCGTGTGCAATCCCTTCCTCGCCCGTGCCTGCATTGGCGTTGCCGGTATTGACGATCAATGCGCGAATCGAAGATTTGGAATCAGGCTTGGACAGATGCTCCTTGGCGACTATTACCGGCGCAGCACAAAAACTGTTTTGCGTAAACACACCGGCGACCTTTGTCCCTTCATCGAGTGCGATCACAAGTAAATCCTTCCGGCCAGGTTTCCTGATACCGGCTTCTGTAATACCAAGGGACATGCCTCTTATCGGCAGCAGCTGTTCGGGTAGGGACGGTGTAAAGTTGACGGGCATAATGATGCAGTTGTAATGTAAATGAAGCGTTGCCTGATTCTCAATTAAAACAACATAAGGGCATTAATTTTGCCTTTGATCTGGAATTCAAGGAAGCGCGTTATCCTAACTCATCTTTAACGGTTCTCTCCATACTTTTCCTTAAGCATTTCTTGTAGCATATGGAACCCATTTTTTCGATAAGTCACTTTGGTGCATTCAGGTTGGCATCACCAGCTGTCAATTAATCAGTGATCAAGGAGAATACGCATGAACTGCGACAAAGAACTGGATGTGCGCGGCCTTAACTGTCCCCTGCCAATCCTGCGCACTAAAAAATCTCTGGTGGACATGACTACCGGGCAAGTGCTGAAAATCATAGCGACCGATCCGGGCGCAGTGATCGATTTCCAGGTTTTCGCTGATCAGACGGGCAATGAACTGCTGTCCTTATCAGAAACGGCTGGAGAATTCATGTTTTACATGAAAAAGAAATGAGGGAGCCGGAGCTATTAATGCCCGAGTCCTCTCACCGCAGTCTTGCTGCGCAGCGGGTCAGCGCAGCAATAGATCCACAAGCCGGCTTGTACCATGTCTGCAATTATCGTCGCGCTTCTACACGTTCCAAGTCTCAGCGATGGTGAATGATAACGTGCTCTACTCTATATAGCGGCGGTTTCAAGGCAGCCGGAATGGGGAATTGGCTAAGCGTATCGGCAATATGTTCCATGCTGTCTCTTGGGATGCATATACCTATATATTAAAGTGCCGCGCATGCGTCGGCTGCGGCCATAAATTTTCCATACCGTGCCAGCCACGGTAGTGGAATGGTAAATCCGGGATTATCCTGTTTCGCCATATGCGCCGCAACCATGGCGCCAAGCATGATCGAGCGGCCACAATTATCTCCTCCGGCACGAATGTTGGACTCGATAGCAATACGATAGTCAGTTGCGTGTTGCGCGATATGAAAAACGATTGGCAAGCCTTCTGCAACATGGCAGGCCATACCAAAGTGCTTTGCAACCCCAACACTATCCAGCGTTGGGAGGGCGAGCGCCTCTTCAAGCAGCGGTCCAAGCGTATTTCCTGCAAATGGCAAAGCGTTCGTCAATGCCTGCGCAATCGGCGTGCCGAGCAGCACCTCAAACAATGCTGCTGCCGAACACTGTGCAGCAGTGACCGCCTGCACATTGTTATTTGTTACGTGTACTACTTCCTCGACTCGTGCCATCAGTTCCTCCAGCGTCCCGGTGTGAGTTGCAACCAGTGCCGGAAGCGCTGCCAGAGCCGGATGCTGGTCGTCATCTGCACCTGATGCCGCGGGAAATTCTGCCGGTTCAACCCATAACAGCGTACGCAACGTCAGGCGGGTAGGGGAGTCGATATAACCGACGAATGCGCCGCCAGGCCCAAAGTGCGCGCGGTATTCGGTTTGATACTCGATACGATTGAAGTTACCGTGCTTCGCCAGATGCTTTAGCATCAATAAGCACACTTCGCCGTAGCCTGTCGAGTCGCCAGGAGATCTGCCACCATGTGCGAAATAACCCTTCGCACCGGCATAATTGTCTGCGTCGGGTTGCAGAAACGCCAGTCCCCTGGTTGCTTCAATTTCTGCAATGCGCACTGGATCGTAGAGCCAGTGCAGACCGAGTGCGGCAGAATCCGCAACCAATGCGCCGAGGATGGCGGCACTATTTGGACTCTTCATGGTTTACTTAACCCTGCAGCAGGATACCGGTTCCATTTCTTCCCTTTACCTGAGCAAATAAGGTTTTTGAAACTAAATTTCTTCTTCCGGAGACAGTCTTCTCGCCTCGTCTTCCAGCATTACGGGAATGCCATCCTTGATGGGGAAAACCAGCCGGTCTGCCTTGCAGATCAGTTCATTCTCGGATTTCCTATATAGCAACGGTCCCTTGCAAAGTGGACAGACCAGAATGTCGAGCAATTTTACGTCCATGAATTTACTACCTCAAATTTTATTGATTGCTTCCAACTGATTCGGGATTATGACGTAATCTAAAATACGCATGGGCAATAGCTGTACATTTTAACGCATCCTTCTCTATGCATCCTCTGTAGTCACGGTGATCCTGCCAGTCTGGTCGGATTTAAAGGAAATCGGCTGCAAAGCGTCGGGCTGGTCTATATTTCGCCGCTTTCAGCTCATAAAGGCCAATAGAACAACTATCGGCCTTCAAAATCGTCAAAATCTATCTTCACCCAGTCGCATTTTCGCTTCGATTCTTCAAGTCCGGCAGGCTGTTAGCGGGGATTCTCGGTCGTAAAGGTAATGCGATTGTATCCTGCCAGACGTGCTGCCTCCATAACCATGATAACGGACTGATGCGTGGCCTCGGCGTCTGCATTGATGACGATTACCGGATCAGGGCGGTCACCCGCTGCTGCGCGCAATTCGCCGCTGAGTCCTTCAGCACTGGAGTATTTAATGGGTGCCTGGTTTACCGTATAACTCCCGGTGGCGCTCACCGAGACATCTATGACATTAGGCCGGTCAGCGGGCTTGTCGGACGTTGCCTGCGGCAGATTGATTTCGAGCTCGGAAAATTTCGAGTAAGTCGTGGTAATCATCAGGAAGATCAGTATTACCAGCAATACATCAATCATTGGTACCAGATTGATTTCGGGATCTTCTTTTTGCCTGCCGCGCTGGAAATTCATGGAACGAGTTTATCGTCTGGTAAAAGATGAACGGAAAACGATAAGAAACTCATGCTATGGAATCAGTCCCGCCGCTCGCCGTGAACGATTTCCACCAGTTTCAGCGCTTGCAGTTCCATTTCTACCACCAGCGCGTCTACTTTGGCACGGAAATAACGATAAAAAATCATGCTGGGAATGGCCACCAAAATACCGAACGCGGCGTTATAGAGTGCCACGGAAATACCGTGAGCGAGTTGTGCGGGATTGCCGCTACCTGTAGCAGGAGTGCTTACGCCAAAAATTTCTATCATGCCGACCAAGGTGCCGAACAGACCCATCAGCGGACTCAGAGAAGCAATGGTTCCCAATGTGGTGAGATAACGGTCAAGGTCATGGGCGACCGCACGACCCGCTTCTTCGATGGATTCTTTCATGATTTCGCGCGTGCTGCGGTCATTTTTCAAACCTGCCGCAAAAATCTGTCCCAGGGGAGAATGTTTCTGGAGACGTATAAGCATATCTTCGCTTACCCCGTTTTGCCGGTATTCCTGCACTACCTTGGGCAGCAGATCTCTCGGCGTTATCATGCTCAGCCGCAAGGTCCATATGCGTTCGCCTATAATGCCCGCGGCGACGATGGACGCTAAAATAATCGGCCAGATTGGCCAACCGGCAGCTTGAATCAAAGCAAACAAGCGACAATCTCCTCAGTAATCGATGATCAAACCAGGGGTGTAATGTATCTTGCCCATGTAATTTCAGCAAGGATAAGGACATTATTTTCTTGTCCACAATTGCTGTGGATAAGTTTGTGGATAGTTTGCAGATAGAGGCATTAAGTCGCCCTCCCATAACAATATTTTCTGATTAGATTAATTTTTGAACTTCCATATAATCGTTGTAAAACATATAGTTATATGTATATTCAGGATTCATGCGGGTTTGCTGGGTGCAATTATGCTATTTTTGTGACGAATGTGGATACTGTAGAATGTCAAGATGAATTTTCTTATGGAAATGGAGATCGCTCGTGCTGTCTTGAGCGTAAGCGAATTAAACCGTAGCGCCAAGGACTTGCTTGAACAAGTCTTTCCATTATTATGGGTCAGCGGCGAGATTTCGAACATCAAGCGCTATGGTTCCGGCCACTGGTATTTTTCTCTGAAGGACGCAAATGCCCAAGTACGCTGCGTCATGTTTCGTGAAAAAAATCAATATCTGGGTTGGCAGCCCCAGGATGGCATGCAGGTGGAAGTGCGCGCACTGGTGACGCTGTACCAGGCGCGCGGCGATTTTCAGCTGAGCGTCGAGACCATCCGCCGGGTCGGACTCGGCACATTATTCGAGGCTTTTGAGCAACTCAGGGCTAGACTCGGAAAAGAGGGACTATTTGACGCCGACCGCAAAAAAACCTTGCCGCTATTTCCAAAACAAATCGGTATCATCACCTCTCCGGATGGTGCTGCATTGCATGACGTACTATCCACGTTACGGCGGCGCATGCCTTCCCTGCCTGTAATCGTTTATCCCGTGCCGGTTCAGGGTATCGGTGCTGCGGTAAAAATAGCGGCGGCCATTCAAAAGGCTGCAAGCCGGGCTGAGTGCGATGTACTGATCCTGTGTCGCGGCGGTGGCAGTATCGAAGATCTGTGGGCGTTTAATGAAGAGATTGTCGCCCGGGCAATTGCCGCCTGTTCCGTTCCCATCATCAGTGGCGTGGGCCACGAGACCGATTTTACCATCACTGATTTTGTCGCCGATATTCGTGCACCGACGCCCACCGGCGCATCCCAACTCGTCTGCCAGGATCGTGAAGAATTGCTGCGTCGTGTGGAGATTTTATACTGCCGCATGCAGCGTGAGCTGCAGCGCGGCATTGAAAGCCGCATGCAGAATACGGACATGCTTGCATGCCGTCTGGTACATCCTCGTGAACGGATTAATGACCAGCTTACGCATCTTCAGCGCTTGCGCGAACGGCTTGTTCGCTCCTGGCGACGGAATTCTGAAAACAGATATTGGCGTGTGCGCGAACTTAATCAGCGCCTGACCCTCACCCGCCCGGACATTTCCCGCCTGATCGAACGGCAATACGAATTAGGTCTTCGCTTGCGCAGAGCCATTGCCGGCCGCATCGAAACGCTCGCGATGAGTTTGGAGCATCAGCAGGCAAACCTTGCCCACCTTAACCCGGAGTCAGTACTGGAGCGTGGCTATAGTATTGCTTATACCGCTGATGGCACAGTGCTGAGAAATAGCAATCAGATTGACATCGGCGATACTATTCGGGTCGCGCTTGCCAAAGGAGGGATCAAGGCGAGTGTGTCGGAGAAAGGCGAATGATGAGCGTCACTGCATCGCGTCAGCTTCGTTGTACCGTTTACATAACATCTGCCTGATGCCTGCATTAGCGCTTATAAAAAATTCGCGATCATTATGGACATTTAGAGAGCAGTCATGCAGACTTGGGGTGTACCAGACGCCTGTGTCATTCTCGCCCATGCCAAGTGCTGTTCTCCGGTATAAATTCCATGTGATTTCCCCCGTACCAAGTTTTGTTTAGCCTCTTCATCAGGAAATATATCTCCAATGCCAAGAACCTTTCTCATGCTCGGCGCTGTCAATGCATTTCTGTGCGTTGCGCTTGGCGCTTTCGGTGCGCATGGTCTGAAACAGAAGCTCTCTGTCGACATGCTTGCCGTGTACCAGACCGGAGTGCAATACCATTTCTATCACGCATTGGGGCTAGTCGCGGTAGGCCTGGTGTTGCTGCACTTTCCAAAATCCAGATTGGTGGCGTGGTCGGGTTGGTCGATGCTGGCAGGAATCATTCTGTTTTCCGTCAGTCTCTATGCGCTGAGTCTGACGGGGATGCGGGGGCTTGGTGCGATCACGCCATTAGGCGGCGTAGCATTCCTGAGCGCATGGGCGATGCTTGCCTATGGAGTCTGGTCCGAAAAATGAGCCACGCAGTATTGTAATGGTCATTGTTGTAATTCCAGTTTCATTGCATCGGTAATGCTTCATTATTTTTTCGCTCCTTGCCCGCGTGGACTGGAGTCCGTGCTCGTCACCGAGTTGGAACAACTCGGCGCCGCTTCTGTGCAGGGACGCGACGGCGGAGTGCAATTTCAGGGCGATTGGCAAATCTGCTATCGGGCTAACCTGGAAAGCCGTATTGCCAGCCGTATTCTTTGGCAGGTTGCAAGCCAGCCCTATGTGAGTGAGGCAGATGTATACGATACAACTCGCGCGCTGCCGTGGAATGAGTGGTTTAGCCCGGAGCTGACTATCCGGGTTAACATTGCCGCGATAAAATGCCCGCTACGCAGTCTTGATTTTGTCACACTCAAAATCAAGGATGCCGTCTGTGACAAATTCCGCGAGATTACCGGCAGACGTCCCAGCGTGGATACTGCGCTGCCGGATATCCGCATTCACGGCTTTCTTGATGCCCGGAAATTCTCTTTGTATCTGGACACCTCGGGTGATGCACTTTTTAAACGGGGCTTAAGACAAAATGCTGGAGAAGCTCCAATACGAGAAAACCTCGCCGCTGGAATTTTATACTTGATAGGTTGGCGGCCGGGCATTCCCCTCCTCGATCCGATGTGTGGCAGCGGCACATTTCTGCTTGAAGCAGTGCAAATCTCATTGAATATCGCACCTGGATCGGGACGCGGTTTTGCCTTTGAAAAACTGAAGAAGTTTGATAAAGGATTATGGAATAGACTGAAGGAGGCAGCGATAGCGCGGCAAAAGCCCAAGACACCTCAGCCAATATTCGGCAGCGACATGTACGGCGATGCCTTGGCCGATGCTCGTGCAAATCTATCTATCGCGGGGTTTGCTGAAATGGTTACGCTGAAGCAGGCAAATGTGCTGGAAATCTCTGCGCCTGCGTCTTCCGGCTTCCTTGTCACCAACCCGCCCTATGGAGTACGTCTAGGTGAGCAGCAGGAGCTTACCGAGCTTTATCCGAAACTGGGAGATGTGTTGAAGAAAAAATTCAGCGGCTGGAAAGCATATATTCTCACTGCTGATCCACTTCTGCCCAAATTTATACGCTTGACTGCTTCGCGTCGTACCCCCTTGTTCAACGGTGCGCTGGAATGTCGTTTGCTGGAATACAAGATGGTGGCGGGAGGAATGCGGAGGGTGAAGGACAGCGACGTTACACATCAGCCAGACTAAGATCTCAAGGAAACTTGTGAATAAGTTTCCAAATTTACCAGGAAGAAGCGCGACGGCGGTTTTGCAAGATGGGATCCCCCCACCCGTCCAACTACCGGATTTAGGATAACTAGCCGATGAGGCCAGGAATAAGAGCGATTTTTCTATTGATATTTCTAGGCTGCGCCAGCCTGGTCGGTTACGCCCTCTATCTGCAGCTGGTAAAAAATCTTTTACCCTGCCCACTTTGCGTTGTACAACGCCTGGCATATTGGCTAGTGGGTTTAATTGCCCTATTGGCGTTTCTCCATTCTCCGGGGGCAGTAGGCCGCCGGGTTTACAGTGGTATGATGACCATCTTTGCATTCACTGGGGCGGTGGTTGCGCTGCGTCAAGCCTGGCTAGTGCGCTACCCCGAGGCGTTCGAATGCGGCATCAGCCCGGAAGAAAAGTTCTTGAATGCCTTACCGATTGCCCAATGGTGGCCCAGCATGTTCGAAGCAAATGGAGACTGCGCTGATGCTGTGTGGAAATTTGCGTTGCTCACTCTCCCCGATTGGTCGGCAATTTTTTTCGTAGTCATTGGTAGCCTGGCAGTTTATGTTTTCTTTACCAGACGCAACCGGCAGTAGGGGTAGGGATTAGAAATGGTTGGCACGGATACAAATAAGTAAATAACGCGGCCAACGGTAAGGGGGCTGCAAAAGGCACGGCTGCCGAATCTATTGAAAACTGAACTTGCAGCCCCATTTACAACCTGTCTTTTATACAAGGAAACGGAATCCAACTCCATGAAACGAATTTTCTTATTCATAATCACTAATCTGG
>JBDTWQ010000077.1:0-3567 GCA_040006595.1 Nitrosospira sp. | reverse complement strand
GGCTGTGTCAAATTATTGTTTTTGTTGTTACTAGCGCCAGGATCCACCAATGGAACCCATGGAACCAGGGGCTTCATCAAATTATTGTTTTTGTTGTTTCTATCGACAGGATCCGCATTGACGTCAATTCCGCCGGCTGGCGTTGGCTTATCAAGACCAGAATATTGTAATATGCCAAAGGGTTGAATTTGATTGTCAGCGGGCAATTGCTCGCGGTTCCAGCCTCCGCCAAGCGCACGAATAAGCGCCACCGATGCTTTTAGCAGATTAGTCTTGATCTGTACAGAATCGATGCTTGACGTCAGCGTGCCGAGCTGGGCATAAATGAGTTCAAGGCTGGTGGCCAAACCACCCTTATAGAGATCCATGGTAAGGTCTTGCGTTGTACGTGCGGCTCCGACGGCAGCATCCTGCCGTTCGGCGGCAATAGTCATCCAGTAAGTCTTGGTCAGGTTGTTTTCAACTTCACGAAAGGCGTTCAACACTGTCGAACGATATGAATTTTCTGTCTCGCGATAGACCGACCACGATTGTTGCAATTGAGCCCGGCGATATCCGCCCTGGAAAAGCGGAATGGAAAAAGACGAACCATAGGCCCAGAAACTGTTAGCGAGGCTGAGCAGATTGAGTCCGCCATCCTCAAGTCCTCCTCCGAGCCGGAAGGCCACATTTGGAAAAAAGGCGGCACGTGCAATTCCAATGGTGCGGTTGGCCTGTGCCATCCGGCGCTCCATTGCGGCAACATCGGGCCGGCGTTCAAGCAAAGTAGATGGAACTGTCTGTGGAAGGCTAAAATTCGCGACAAGGAGGTTTTCTACCGGCTCGATCTTGAAGCTGGCCGGAGCGAGATTAAGGAGAATTGCAATGGCCTGCTCCGTCACCTTGCGTTCGCTGTGCATCAGGGCCAATTTGGACTCGGTAGCGAACAGCAGCGACTTGGCCCGTGCTACGTCGAGATTAGAGGCGATCGCGCCTTCAAACTGAGTCACTACAACATCTAATGAATAGTTGTACAGGCCAATCGACTGCTCGTAAATCGCTATTTGCGCATCCAATCCACGCAATGTGAAATAATTCGATGCAACTTCCGCCTGCAGAATAAGGCGTGCGAGTCCATAATCGGCCGCACGTTCTTCAGCAAGATAGATTTTGGCTTGTGCCGCATTCCGAAGTCTCGACCAGAAATCCGGTTCCCAGGATGCGAGTCCATCCATCTCAACTTGAGTATCGCTGTTAGGTTCTCCAGGAGCACGAAAGAGGCTATTATCGGATTGCCGGTTATTATTACCACCGAACCCAAAGCCGATTTGCGGGAAATATCGAGACCGCGCCTTCATCATTGCAGCGCGCGCTTGAACGAACCGTTCAGCTGTTGCCTGCAAGTCTGGATTGGCTGCAATCGCCTGCTCTACAAGACTGTTTAGAATTGGATCGTTATATAGTCTCCACCAGTCGGGCCGGAGTGCATCATCCGACGGTTTAGCCTTAACGAAAGAACTCGTTCCCTCCCAGGAATCCGGAACAACAAATTCAGTCGCTTTATAAGCGGGTGACAGATCGAATGCAGGAAAGGGAATGCTGGCGCAAGCCGTCAGGCTGGCCAGAAGCAAAAAACTGCCAAACCTTGCCCCGAGACGACAGAAATGTGAAATATGGGTTCCTTTTTTATGCCGCAAGTCAATCATAGTCGGTGTCATAGTGCATGTGATCCGTTTAACGCCTGTTTTAACCTCGGATCTGGCATTTCCGAATGTGAGGCGGGTTTCGATGACTCCGTAGCCGGCTCTTTTGGATTGTTGATCATGTCGTATCCCGGTGCAGGCGTAACAATAGTCACCTTGTCACCTTCAAGTATGGCAGCGCTGGGATTGTTTATAATCCGGTCCTCTGTTGAGATGCCCTCGCTTAATTCGACAGTAGCGTCGAGGATTCTTTGTATTTTGATCGGCTTGAAGTGAACAATGTTGTTGTCATCCACCACGGCCACTCGCGTCCCCATCTCGTCAAATACCAGTGCGCTTGATGGAATGGAGAGGTGTCTATTCTCAACATCCACGGTCAGATTGACTGATGCATAGGAACCCGGCCACAGATCCTTCTCTTCATTTTCAATCACGAATTGGGTAACCACCGTACGCGTGCTCACATCGAAGCCGCGGGCAGTAGTCAAAAACTCGGCTTCGAATTTTCGACCTGGAAATTGGGGCACGGTCAGATTGGCTTTCAGGCCGTCATGCATCAGGGCGCCGTAGCGCTCGGGCACACTGACAAACAAACGCAACCGGCTGATATCCGCGACAGTATAAAGATTGCGGACTTCTCCTCCCGGTGTACTGATCGTGCCTTCCTTATTGATGAAGTCTCCCACATTGATGGCGCGGTTGATGACTACGCCGTCATACGGTGCGACAATTGTTTTAAACCCGATCAATGCCTCGAAGTTGCGGACATTCTGCATGGCGGCATTGACCCTTGCCTGTTGGGCTTTTGCCTCGGCCACCTTTACCGAAATCGCCTGTTCGGATACCGCCTGGTTTTTGCGCAAGGCTATCCACCGGTCCGCGGTCAGTATGGCGAGCTGATTAAGGGCCTCTTCCGTCGCCATATCCGCTTTGGCTTGCCGGTATTGGGCATCGAGCGCCGGCGCGTTGATTTCGGCAAGGATATCTCCTTTTTTGACTCTCGCCCCCCAATCCGCATGCCACATCTTTACATACCCGGATACCTGGGCATAGATCGGCGCCTGGAACCATGCCTGGATAGTACCCGGAAGCTGGATGGTTTCTTGAGCAGGCAGGTGCTCGGCCTTGACGATAGCCACAGTCCGAACATCATTCTCCATCGCCTTTTCCGTTAAGGAATCCATATGATTACGGGATTCCATGACTCGGTAACCCAGATAGCCGACACCAAGAACTACCGCAAGAATCACCATACCTTTTTGACTTGATTTTTTCATATCAGGAATTTCCGAGTTGAGGAACAATCTCTTTGTCGCCAGGTACGCTTTCCTTGTCTTTAGGAGCGCTTCGTGCGTAATACATGATTGCATACACAGCCGGGACGAAGAACAGGGTATATACCGTTGCAAACATCAAGCCGCCGATCACTGCACGACCCAGCGGGGCATTGGTGGACCCTCCCAACGCCATCGGAAGCATGCCCATGATCATGGCCGCCGCCGTCATGAGAACGGGACGAATCCGGGCTTTGCCAGACTCGATGGCGGCCAGCAGCGGGTCGCCATGCGCTTCGATGCGCTCCAGCGCATAGGACACGACCAGTATGGAATTTGCCGTGGCCGTGCCCATGGCCATGATGGCGCCTGTCAGGGCCGGAACGGAAATATTCGTCTGGGTCAGGAACAGGGCCCAGGCAATGCCTGCCAGAGCGCCGGGCAGGGCTGTAATGATAATGAAGGGAACCAGCCATGATTGAAAATTGACGACAAGCAAGAGATAGATTAGCACCACAGCCGCTACAAGGCCGATAAGCAGTTCGCCATAGGTGGTAACCATATTCGCGGCCTGGCCGGCGATTTGGACATCGGAGCCGCGGGGTACTTCT
>JBDTWQ010000076.1:0-28745 GCA_040006595.1 Nitrosospira sp. | reverse complement strand
CATTGGATACGAAGCGAAAGCTCATGTCACGCACGCTATAATTGCGCAATGCTTCATAGGCCATCACCGGTCCGAGATCGGACCCGCCAATACCGATATTAATGACGTTGCGGATACGCTTGCCCGTATATCCTTGCCACCGGCCACTGCATAATTGGTTAGTGAAAGCGGCCATCCGATCAAGCACCGCATGCACTTCCGGTACGATGTCACTACCATCGACAACGACTCGCTCACTTTCGGGCATGCGCAACGCAGTATGAAGCACGGCACGCTGCTCGGTTAAGTTGATCTGCTCGCCGCTGAACATCGCGTCAATGCGCTTACGTAAATCGCATTCTTCCGCAAGCTGCACAAGTAACCGGAGCGTCTCGTCGGTAATTCTATTTTTTGAGTAATCAAGGTAAATGCCTGCCGCTTCAGCGGTGAGGCGCTCTCCCCGTTGGGGATCGTCAGCAAAAAGCTGTCGCAGATGCAGGTTATGGATTGCTTGATAGTGTTGTTCGAGTGCCTTCCAGGCCGGCCGTTCTGTCAGGGATTGCGTGCTTACGGACGCAGCGGCTGACGGCTTGCTGCTCATGTACGATCCATCTGTGGTGCTTTCATGGTTCGCGGTCCTGTCGGCATGGCTTGTTAGAGTGCACCCAAGCAACCGGTTAAATTACGATTTATACGTGCATGAAACTTCTACGCGGCTGGTTGTTTATCTGCTCTTCGACAACATAAACAATGTTCTCGAAATCTAAGATAATTGGTTAAAACCGCCATTATTGAGCAGACTTATGGCTTTTTCCGTTTCGGAAGCGACAATCTTGATGAGTAGCTGATTCTAAAAAAATCTAGCATAGCAAGCATAAAGAAAATGTTAAGTGGACGTGAGTAATTGGTAAAAAATGCAATGACGGGAAACTCAAATCCAATAGGTCTTACTCGCGCAGGCGATACGGTTCAGGCGCTGAGCGAAGATGAGATTATTGCACATCACTCGTTCTTTTTCTCTTGATCAGCCGCCACATCCATATTACATAGCCGGAAAAAGCATAAAGAAAAAAAAGGCAAAACAGAACGACGGGCGGATGACTTGGAATCAGTACAAAAAAGAACAATGCCAGCAGTAGAACGGTGATGAATGGCACGCTCTTGCGCAGATTAATCTCCTTGCCGCTGTAATAGGGCAGATTACTGACCATCGTCAGGCCGGCGAATAGCGTGATACCCCAGGCGAGCCATCTGATATCCGGCCCTCTGATTTCGAAGTCGAGCATTACCCAAACCAGCCCTGCAATGAGCGCAGCAGCGGCGGGGCTGGGCAATCCCTGAAAAAAACGCTTGTCCACCGTTTCTATATTAGTATTGAAACGTGCCAGGCGCAGTGCGGCACAGACGCAGTAAATAAAAGCTGCAATCCAGCCCCACTTACCCATGCCCTTCAAGGCCCATTCGTATATTACCAAGGCGGGAGCGGCACCGAACGAAACCATGTCGGACAGACTATCGTATTCCGCACCAAATTCGCTCTGGGTGTGAGTCAGCCGGGCTACCCGGCCATCCAGTCCGTCCAGCACCATAGCGATGAAAATGGATACCGCGGAATGTTCAAAACGACCGTTCATTGCCTGTACGATGGCATAAAACCCGGCGAAGAGCGCGGCGGTAGTGAACAGGTTGGGTAGTAAATATATGCCCCGCCGGCGCAGCTTGGATTTGAGCATGAAGCGTGGGGAAGGATCATGCATCATTTGTTCAACCCAAAAGGAGACTGATGCATGTTAAACGCTTATGGACCGATGGTAAACAGTGGACGATACCGGCAAAAAAATGAGACGCAGCTTACATTATCAGGAGATAACGCATTAGGATAGTGAGTAAAGGTGGCGGTGAATACTCCAGGTTGTGTGCCACCCCACTTTTTTCTTCTCTAATTTTTAGCCTGATCAACCAGCTTATTCTTTTTGATCCATGGCATCATGTCGCGCAGCTTCGCACCAACCGTTTCAATCTGATGGGAGGACGCGAGGCGGCGGCTGGCTTTAAGCATGGGTGCACCGGCACGATTTTCCAGAATGAATTCGCGAGCGTATTCACCTATCTGAATTTCATGCAGAATCTTGCGCATTTCGGCCCGGGTGGCATCGGTAACGATGCGAGGACCGCGTGAAATGTCTCCATACTCAGCATTGTTGGAAATAGAGTAACGCATATTGGCAATGCCGCCTTCGTAGATTAAATCCACGATCAGCTTCACCTCGTGGAGGCATTCAAAATAGGCCATTTCGGGTGCATATCCAGCTTCAACCAGAGTTTCAAAACCAGCCTGAATCAAAGCGGTAAGACCTCCGCACAGCACCACTTGCTCTCCGAATAGATCAGTTTCGGTCTCCTCGCGAAAGTTAGTCTCAATCACGCCGCCACGAGTGCCCCCGTTGGCTGCTGCATACGAAAGTGCCAGGTCGCGTGCCTTACCAGACTTATTCTGATGCACCGCAATGAGTGAAGGCACGCCGCCACCCTGTGTGTAGGTCGAACGCACCAAATGGCCGGGTCCCTTTGGTGCAATCATGATGACATCGAGATCCCCGCGGGGTGACACTTGCCCATAATGTATATTGAAGCCATGCGCAAACGCAAGTGTGGCGCCATTTTTGAGATTGGGTTCGATCTCCGATGTGTAAACTGCGGCGATCTGCTCATCAGGTAGCAGTACCATTACGACATCCGCTCCCTTCACGGCTTCCGCGACTTCTTTGACGGTAAGGCCAGCCTTCTCCGCCTTGCTCCAGGATGCTCCATCTTTACGCAGACCGACGGTGACTGTTACGCCGGAGTCGCGCAGATTATTGGCGTGAGCATGGCCCTGCGAGCCGTAACCTACAATGGTAACCTTCTTGTCCTTGATGAGCGACAAATCGGCGTCTTTATCGTAATAAACGTTCATGGTTTCCTTTCTGCCCAAATTGAAAAATTGCCAGAGGCTCGTCGGGTGGGCGAACATACCCCCTTGCCACCACATAATCAAGTATCGTTATATTTTTAATATCCGTTCACCGCGACCAATGCCGGAAGCGCCGGTGCGTACCGTCTCCAGAATCGCGCTACGTTCGATAGCCTCAAGAAACGCGTCAAGCTTGGAACCCGTACCGGTCAGTTCGATGGTGTAGGATTTATCAGTGACATCAATAATCCGGCCGCGAAAAATATCAGTCATGCGCTTTATCTCTTCCCGATCCTTACCGACGGCGCGTACTTTTATGAGCATTAATTCGCGCTCAATGTGATCACCGTCACTTAAATCCACCACTTTGACAACTTCGATAAGTTTGTTCAATTGCTTCGTAATCTGTTCAACCACATCATCCGATCCGGCGGTAACCAGCGTCATGCGAGACAAGGTTGGGTCTTCAGTGGCCGCCACGGTAAGTGACTCAATATTGTAACCGCGCGAAGAGAATAGACCGGCTACACGAGACAGGGCACCTGCCTCGTTTTCCATCAACAGGGAAATGATATGTCGCATTTTTATACCAGAATCATCTCAGACAGCCCTTTACCGCCAGGCACCATCGGGAAGACATTCTCGGTCTGGTCGGTAATGAAATCCATGAATACCAATCGGTCCTTGAGTTTAAATGCTTCCTTCAACGCTCCTTCGACATCGCCGGGCTGTTCTATTTTCATACCGACATGACCATAACTCTCAGCCAGTTTGACGAAATTCGGCAGCGCATCCATATAAGATTCAGCGTAGCGGTTACCATGGAAGAACTCCTGCCATTGCCGCACCATTCCCATGTAGCGATTATTCAAATTAACGATCTTGAGCGGAATGTTGTATTGCTTACAGGTGGACAACTCCTGTATACACATCTGGATGCTGGCCTCGCCGGTAACACAGGCAACCGTGCCCTTAGGATTGGCGAACTGTACTCCCATCGCCGCGGGAAGACCAAAGCCCATGGTTCCCAAGCCACCGGAATTGATCCATCGACGCGGCAAATCGAATTTGTAAAATTGCGCGGCCCACATCTGATGCTGGCCCACATCCGAGGTGATAAAGGCGTTTCCTTTGGTTACTTCATAGAGCTTTTCAATAACCATTTGTGGCTTGATGATAGGGCTCGCGCGGTCATACTTTAGACAATCGCGCGCGCGCCACAAATCAATCTGGGTCCACCATGCGTCAAGCGCTGTCTGATCAAGCTTCTCTTTACCGGCCTTAAGCAGTTTTATGAGTTCATCCAGTACGTCGGAAATGCTACCGACAATGGGCACATCCACCTTCACTCGCTTGGAAATGGACGAAGGATCAATGTCTATGTGTATGATCTTACGGTCTTCGTTGTAGAAATGCTTTGGGTTGCCGATCACGCGGTCATCGAAACGGGCGCCAACGGCCACTAACACGTCGCAATGCTGCATCGCCATATTGGCTTCGTAGGTACCATGCATTCCCAGCATCCCGACAAACTGTCTGTCGGTAGCGGGATAACCGCCCAGTCCCATCAATGTATTAGTGCAGGGAAAGCCCAGCATCCGTACCAGATCAGTCAATCGTGCAGCGGCGTCGCTCAAAATCACGCCGCCACCTGTGTAGATCATCGGGCGCTTGGCCCCCACAATCAGTTGCACCGCCTTTTTGATTTGTCCTGAATGCCCTCTGGTGACAGGATTGTAGGAGCGCATGCTGACCTTTTCCGGGTAGACAAATGCTGTTTTCTGCTGACTCACATCCTTCGGAATGTCCACCAGTACCGGACCGGGGCGGCCGGTCGAAGCGATGTAGAATGCTTTCTTGATGGTGGTGGCGAGTTCGGTGATATCTTTCACCAGAAAGTTATGCTTAACGCAGGGGCGCGTGATACCTACGGTGTCCACTTCCTGAAATGCGTCCAGCCCGATGGCATGAGTCGGCACCTGCCCGCTGATGATGACCAGCGGGATCGAATCCATATAGGCGGTGGCGATACCAGTAACGGCGTTAGTTACTCCGGGGCCGGATGTTACCAATGCTACTCCTACCTTGTTACTGGAGCGAGCGTAGCCGTCCGCTGCGTGCACTGCAGCTTGTTCATGCCGTACCAGGACGTGCTTGACCTTATCTTGCTTGAACAATTCGTCGTAAATATACAGCACGGCACCACCAGGGTAGCCAAAAATATAATCTACCCCTTCCTTCTGTAAACATCGCACTGTAATTTCAGCGCCGGTTAATTCCGTGCTCATGCTTTCTTGAATCCTGATGTTGGGTGCCAGCAAAATGATGAATAAAACACTGAACAGTAACGGTTAGCCAATCTTTGGTCAACCCCTTGACAAGGATCGTGAGATTAGGAAACTCCTGAACGAGTCCTCAGGTTTGCCAGCAGGGGGCGCGATGGGGGTTTTGCTGAGTGAGGTGCCCCCAAAAGGCGATGGAGGCAAGGACGTGAATGGCCGATTCCCCTCCCCACAAGCCTGGCAAAATAAGCCGTCCGGAAGCATCGCCCCATGCAGGTTGCAGTAAAATTGGGCGCTCCGCGCTACACTTCCTTGGTCTCGCATTCTGGCTACCACCTTCGTCGTGCGCGCTTGTCTCTGTGATCTCCCGATTCTATCAGTAACACGCTCCCACGGATGACTTATTCAGAGTTTTCATGGGCATTGTTTCTCAATAGATTGTTCACCCGAGATGCGAGAGAACGAGGATTCAAAAAACCTTTCAACCACGCCAGGAGGTCCGTATGAACAGTGTTAATGTAAGACACTGAGCCAGCGCTTCTCAAAGGGGAATTCGGCTTCTTTCAATACTGCCTCTTTTCCTCATGTCTTTCGATACGGACAAGTCGGCTTGGTGCAATCCGCGTAAAGTGATAGCGAGTGCTCATGTATGGCAAAGCCACGATCCTTGGCGATTTTAATTTGACGCTTCTCGATTTCGGCATCGTAAAATTCTTCGACCCGGCCACATTGCAGGCATACTAGATGGTCGTGATGCGTGGTGCTTGCAAGCTCAAAAACTGCTTTGCCACCTTCAAAATGGTGGCGTTCAAGCAATCCTGCTTGTTCGAACTGTGTCAGTACCCGATAGACGGTGGCAAGACCGATATCCTCGCCTTCACCAATCAATGTTCTGTAAACATCTTCTGCCGAAAGATGTCGCACCGGACTGCTCTCGAACAAGCTCAGTATTCTAAGTCGCGGCAGAGTGGCTTTCAGGCCCATGGTTTTAAGATCGTTCGGCTTGCTCATAGCTATGTCCATCCGATAAGTTATTTGCTGTATGATATAACGTTAAGTTTGCTTTGGAAACCATACGCTGCCGCGATGCGCGCGAAAATACTTACGTTGCTTGTTTTGCTACTGGTCGCCGGATGTTCGTCAGTTCCATCTCTGCTCTACAAAATCGAAATCCAGCAGGGCAATGTTATTACTCAGGAAATGGTTGATAAGCTAAAGCCCGGCATGACCCGAGCGCAGGTACGTTTTGCGCTGGGTTCGCCCATGATTAGCGATGCTTTTCATGATAACCGCTGGGATTATGTATATCGTCTTGAGCAGAGAGGCCGATTGATCGAACAACGGAAGCTGACGGCATTTTTCGAAGACGACAAACTAGTACGTACCGATGGTACCTTTGCACCTTCGGTTGCTTTTGCTCGGCCTCAATCAGTGGAGCCGCCCAGTCCAGTTGAGCCAGCCAGCCCTATAGTTAAAGACGAAAGCGGTGTTCCAGCCTCAAGTAATATTCCTGCCTCGAGCAATGCTTTAGCACCGGAGTCGGGCACACCGAGCTTCACACAGCCGCCATCGCAAGCCGCGGTTCTTCCTCTGCTGCCGGTTGAGCCTGTCAGGCCTGTAATCAACGAAGAAAGCGCTATTCCAGCCTTGAGTGGCGCGCCTGCAATGAGCCATCCTTCAGCGTTACCGAAGTCGGTTGTGCCCAGTTCCAGGCAGATGCCATCGCAGGCCGCGGATGCTGGCGGTAGAGAGGCGGACCAACCGAAAGAATAACGGAATTACTTCCGAGTAAGGGAATTACTTTTTCAGGATAGGGGGCAAATAGTTTTGCCAGAAGACAAATGACGACATTGAATATCGCCATTGCCGGAAGTTCGGGCCGCATGGGGCGCGCTCTGCTGGAAGCCGTTGCCCGGGCGCCGGATATGCGGTTATCAGCCGCTCTGGATCGGGCTGGCAGCCCATATCTTATGAAGGATGCCGGAGAGTTGATCGGTGCACCTTGTGGCATCAATATCGCCGACGATGTTGCCGTTGCGCTTCCGGGCAGCGATGTGCTAATTGATTTCACTCGTCCGGAAGGAACGCTCGCGCATCTTGCAGTGTGCCGTGCGAAAAATATTAAAATGATAATCGGCACAACCGGTTTCTCGGCGGAACAAAAAGAAGAACTCAAAGAAGCATCGAGAAATGTCTCCATCGTATTTGCGCCTAATATGAGCGTGGGTGTGAACGTTACGTTCAAGCTTCTGGAAATCGCGGCCAAGGTACTGAACGAGGGTTACGACATTGAAATCATTGAGGCGCATCATCGCCATAAAGTGGATGCGCCATCCGGCACTGCGCTGCACATGGGTGAGGTAGTGGCGAAGGTCCTCGGTAGAAATCTTTCTGAAGTTGCCGTTTACGGCCGCGAAGGCCATACGGGTGAGCGAGCGCCTGCCACCATTGGCTTTGCCACGGTACGCGGCGGAGATATTGTTGGCGACCATACCGTGATGTTTGCGGGGACCGGCGAGCGCATCGAAATATCACACAAGGCTAGTAGTCGTGCAACGTTCGCCGAGGGTGCGTTGCGTGCCGCCCGCTTTCTTGGGGACAAACAGAGCGGTTTGTTTGATATGCAGGACGTATTGGGGTTGCGTTAGTGTATGTGCGTCATAAGTATTGTTACATAACAGATTCAAATCAGATTCAAATTAATAAAACAGGCGTGGGATTCGGAGTAGTAATATTTCTGAACGTACTACATAGAAAAATCCGCGCTGCGAGTTAAGTCACATCAAGTTTGCGGGTTGATCTATCCTCCATTTCATTGAAGCATGCGCCTTTTGGGCGTATAATTCAGCTTCAGGGAAAGCGGGACAGGCGATAGCCTGTCCCGCTTTCTACGCCTTGTCCGTATTCGTCAGTATTCAGTATTCCAGGAGCCCTTCCGTGTCACAACGCCCGCATGCCGTCCTCGCGCTCGCTGACGGCACAATTTTTCGTGGCATATCCATCGGTGTGGAAGGCGTAAGTACGGGTGAAGTGGTGTTCAACACTTCCATGACCGGTTATCAGGAAATTATCACTGATCCATCGTATTGCCGGCAGATCGTCACACTTACTTATCCGCATATCGGCAATACGGGCACCAATCCGGATGACATCGAATCCGGCAAAATTGATCGAGTATATGCTGCAGGATTGGTTATCCGGGATCTGCCCCTGACCTCCAGTAATTGGCGGCAGACGCAGACCTTGGCCGAATATCTCAAACAACAAGAGGTTGTGGCGATCGCAGATATCGATACCCGCAAGCTCACGCGTATCCTGCGAGAAAAGGGTGCGCAAGCTGGTTGTCTCATGGCGGGTGTTATTGATGAAGCTGAAGCACTGAAATGCGCCAAAGAATTTCCAGGACTGATCGGAATGGATCTTGCTAAAGTGGTGAGCTGCGATCAGCCTTACGAATGGAACGAAGGTGAGTGGAGGCTGGGGCGTGATCAGGACGTTCAGAAAGATGCTCGCTTTCATGTTATCGCATTTGATTTTGGAATCAAACGCAATATGCTTCGCAAGCTAGCCCAGCGAGGCTGCAGGATCACGGTATTTCCTGCGCAGACATCCGCCGACGAAATTCTGGAATTGCAACCCGATGGGGTGTTTCTTTCCAATGGACCAGGCGATCCGGAACCTTGCGATTATGCCATCGCTGCCACCAGGAAATTACTTGAAAAAGAAGTGCCGATTTTTGGTGTTTGCATGGGACATCAATTGCTCGGACTGGCCAGTGGCGCTAAAACCATAAAGATGAAATTCGGTCACCACGGCGCCAACCACCCGGTGCAGAATCTGGATACCGGAAGGGTAGCGATTTCCAGCCAGAACCACGGCTTTGCTGTGGATATCGATACGCTGCCAAAAAATGCACGGGTCACGCATTTGTCATTGTTCGACGGCAGTTTGCAAGGATTTGAACTGGTCGGCCAGCGCGCATTCTGCTTTCAAGGGCATCCCGAAGCAAGCCCGGGGCCTCACGATCTGGATTATTTATTCGACAAATTTATCGGCTTGATGGAGGAAAAGGGTGGAACGAAGGACAAGGGTGAAACGTGAATATGAAACAAAAAGGTAGTTCACCGCTTTCATACCTTCTATTTCACCGCAGATATGCCTAAACGTACCGACATAAATTCTATCCTCATCATTGGTGCAGGCCCTATTATTATCGGGCAGGCTTGCGAATTCGATTATTCGGGCGCGCAGGCGTGCAAGGCGCTGCGGGAGGAGGGTTATCGCGTCATCCTGGTAAACTCGAATCCTGCCACTATCATGACCGATCCAGAAATGGCCGATGCAACTTATATTGAGCCAATTATCTGGTCAATGCTGGAAAAAATCATTGCCGTCGAGCGACCGGATGCGCTGTTGCCGACGATGGGTGGACAGACGGCATTGAATTGTGCTCTCGATCTCGCAAAGAACGGCGTGCTGAAAAAATATGGTGTCGAATTAATCGGCGCCTCGCGCGAGGCCATCGACAAGGCTGAGGATCGTGAAAAATTCAAGCAGGCCATGACCAGAATCGGGTTGGATTCGGCGCGTTCCGCGATAGCGCACAGCCTTGAGGAAGCGCTGCAAGTACAGGCAATGGTCGGTTACCCAGCCATTATCCGTCCGTCGTTTACTATGGGTGGCAGCGGTGGCGGCATTGCCTACAACCGCGAGGAATTTCTCGGTATTTGCGAGCGTGGACTGGAAGCTTCGCCCACCAAGGAATTGCTGATCGAGGAATCGGTCATTGGTTGGAAAGAATTCGAAATGGAAGTTGTACGGGACAAGCACGATAATTGCATTGTCGTCTGTGCCATCGAAAACCTCGATCCAATGGGCATTCATACTGGCGATTCCATTACCGTCGCACCCACGCAAACGCTCACCGACAAGGAATATCAGATCATGCGTGACGCAGCGGTAGCGGTGTTGCGCGAAATTGGTGTGGAAACTGGCGGCTCCAACGTTCAGTTTGCTATTAATCCGCAAGATGGCCGAATGCTGGTTATCGAAATGAATCCGCGAGTGTCGCGTTCCTCCGCGCTGGCTTCCAAAGCGACTGGATTTCCTATTGCCAAGGTGGCGGCCAAACTCGCAGTGGGTTATACGCTGGATGAGCTCAGGAACGACATTACCGGTGGCGCGATGCCAGCTTCATTCGAGCCAACCATAGACTATGTCGTTACCAAGATACCGCGTTTCGCTTTTGAAAAATTTCCACAGGCCAACGACCGGCTCACCACTCAGATGAAATCGGTGGGCGAGGTCATGGCGATTGGGCGCACATTTCAGGAATCCCTGCAAAAAGCCTTACGTGGACTGGAAATCGGCGTCAATGGTTTGGACGAGAAAACGGCCGATATTGAAGTTATCGAAATGGAATTGGGTGACCCAGGTCCGGAACGAATCTGGTATGTTGCTGACGCGTTTCGTTGTGGCATGCCGTTCGATGAAATTCGTAAACTTACCCACATCGACCCCTGGTTCCTGGCGCAGATCGAAGATTTGGTGAAACAGGAGGAGTCTCTTGTTGGAAAAACTCTGGATACGCTTGATCTGCATGCGTTGCGCAAACTGAAACGTAGCGGTTTCTCTGACCAGCGTCTGGCAAAGCTTATGAACACAGCACAGGCAACTGTGCGGGCCAGACGGCATCAACTCAATTTGCACCCGGTATACAAGCGGGTTGATACCTGCGCCGCTGAGTTTGCTACGCATACTGCCTACATGTACTCCACTTACGAAGAGGAATGCGAGGCGCTGCCCAGCGACAGAAAAAAAATTATGGTGCTGGGCGGCGGGCCTAACCGCATCGGGCAGGGCATCGAATTTGATTACTGTTGTGTTCATGCAGCCCGGGCTTTACACGAGGATGGGTTCGAGACCATCATGGTAAACTGCAACCCCGAAACAGTTTCCACCGATTACGACACTTCTGACCGGCTCTATTTTGAGCCGCTGACCTTGGAGGATGTGCTCGAAATCGTTGCGGTGGAGAAACCCTTGGGTGTGATCGTGCAGTATGGCGGGCAGACACCCCTGAAACTAGCGCGGGATCTTGAGGCTAATGGGGTACCCATTATTGGCACCAGCCCCGAGATGATTGACTGTGCTGAAGATCGAGAACGTTTCCAGAAAATGTTGCATCGGCTCGGGTTAAAACAGCCTTTAAATCGTACTGCGCGCGACCCGGAAGCAGCACTTGCCGCAGCTAAAGAAATCGGGTATCCGCTGGTAGTGCGCCCCAGTTATGTATTGGGAGGTCGCGCCATGGAAATTATCCACGAGCAATTATATCTTGAACGTTACATGCGCGAGGCTGTGAAGGTTTCGCACGATTCCCCGGTATTGCTGGATCATTTTCTCAACGATGCCATTGAAGTGGATGTGGATGCGATTTGCGACGGTGAGACTGTGCTGATAGGCGGGATCATGGAACACATCGAGCAGGCTGGTGTGCACTCGGGCGATTCGGCCTGTTCGCTGCCGCCTTTTAGTCTGTCGCCTGTCGTGCAGGATGAGTTGCGCCGCCAGACTTCAGCAATGGCGCATGCACTCAAGGTGGTGGGATTAATGAACGTACAATTCGCCATTCAGGGCGATACCGTATACGTGCTGGAAGTAAATCCCAGAGCGTCGCGTACCGTACCTTTCGTATCCAAAGCTACTGGATTGCAATTGGCAAAAATTGCCGCGCGCTGTATGACTGGCATGACACTGGCACGCCAGGGCATTACCAGAGAGGTGATTCCGCCCTATTTTTCCGTTAAGGAAGCGGTATTCCCGTTCATCAAATTTCCTGGTGTGGATACCATACTCGGGCCCGAAATGAAATCCACGGGCGAAGTAATGGGCGTGGGACAAACTTTTGCGGAAGCTTTCGTAAAGTCGCAGTTGGCCGCCGGAGTAAAGCTACCCGACGCTGGCAAAGTCTTTATCAGCGTGCGCCAATCCGATAAGGCACGCGTGGTAGAGATCGCCCGCAATCTTGCGAAACTGGGATTCACCCTTTATGCTACTCGTGGTACTGCTGCGGTGCTGATCGGAGCGGGGTTGACGGTAACCCCGGTAAACAAGATGGCGGAAGGACGTCCACATATCGTAGACATGATCAAGAACGGCGAAATGGATTTAATTATCAATACGGTGGAAGATAAGCGCAGCGCGATTCACGATTCTTATTCGATCCGCCACGCCGTATTGCAGGCAAGGGTAACATATTACACTACGCTGGCGGGGGCGCGCGCTGCTTGCATCGGCATGGCAAACATGCGGGAATTACAAGCTTACAGCTTACAGGAACTGCATTCACGGCGAGAGGCAGCAACGCCCGGTGCGGTTTTATAAAAATGGGAATTTCGCACTTCATGATACCGGAACAGGTCATGCTACGACTGTATAACGAAATTGAACTCAAAAAAAGGGGCGGTAGAAGACCATGAGCACAATACCATTGACGGTAATCGGCGCGGGAAAACTGCGTGCCGAATTGCATGAAATGAAAACCGTGCAGCGCCCTTCTGTAATCGCTGCGATTGCAGAAGCTCGTTCACACGGTGATCTTTCAGAAAATGCCGAATACGAGGCTGCCAAGGAGCGGCAGGGTTTTGTAGAAGGACGTATTGCCGAATTGGAGAGCAAGCTTTCCAATGCTCAAATCATTGATCCGACATTGCTTGATGCCAATGGCGCCTGTGTGTTTGGAGCTACCATTAATCTGGAAGATATAGCCAATGCCACGACGGTGACTTACCAGATTGTTGGCGACGACGAAGCCGACATCAAAGAAGGAAAGATTTCTATCAGTTCCCCCCTCTCGCGCGCCCTGATAGGTAAATATCCAGGGGATGTAGCCGAAGTCCTGGCGCCGGGCGGAGTGCGCGAGTATGAGATTCTTGATGTGAAATATATTTAAGAATCAAATATACCTTGCCTATGAAGAAGTAACGTAAATCAGGCTTGGAAACTCCGTTTGCTTCGGCGTGATTCCCTTTTCTTGCGGAATATGGCGGTAACTGGCGTCGCAATTTCATCTGATTTAGGACGATAGATTACCAGTATTTTGCCGATATGCTGAACTGGAGCGGCTTCGAGCCGTTGGCAGATTTCCTCGAGCAGCATGTTTCTCATTTTCCGCTCATCGCTGAATACTTTGATTTTGATCAACTCGTGGCTTTTCAGTCCTTGATCCAGTTCATGAATAACGTTTTCCGACAAGCCTGTCGCACCTATTTGAACGACCGGCTTGATGGCATGGGCAAGCGCCTTGAGGGTGCGTCGACGAGCGAGTGTAAGGGTTAACATGAGATTTTTCGGAAACCGCCATTTTACGCGATGAAGCGTGCCAAAACCAGCAAAGCTTGGATGAAAGAGCATGTGAATGATTTTTTCGTCAAGCAGGCGAAGAAAGAAGGCTACCGTTCACGTGCGGCCTACAAGTTGATTGAAATCGTCGAGCGTGACCACTTGCTCCGGCCTGGCATGACGGTAGTGGACCTGGGTGCCGCGCCTGGTGGCTGGTCACAGGTAGCGGCGGCAAAACTAGGCGGGAAAGGCAGGGTTATTGCGCTGGATCTGCTGGAAATGGCGCCTCTGCCAGGGGTCACATTCATTCAGGGGGATTTCCGCGAACCGCTCGTTCTGACCGAACTGAAAAAAAATCTGGGGAAATATCCTCTAGACCTTGTAATTTCGGATATGTCACCTAATATAAGCGGCATAGGAGTCAGTGATCAGGCGCGCAGCATGCATCTAGCGGAACTGGCTCTGGAATTCTCTATGGAGCGATTGAACTCTGGCGGCAACTTTCTCGTCAAAGTATTTCAGGGGTCTGGTTTTGAACAGTTTCTATGTGTAATGCGTGCTACATTTGGTCGGGTGGTGACGCGCAAGCCTGAAGCATCTCGAGGTCGCAGCAGTGAAATGTACTTGCTAGGGCTGGAGAAGCGGAATTAAATACTTTCATTTAAGGAAAATAGCCTGTAGGGTGTGTTTTTTACAGAAACAAGACGGGCGGCGGCGACACATGATCCGCGCTATTATAAAACACGAAATGGGTTTAGAATTAAGCATTCAAGGATTTTGACGGCGCGAGCCAAGGAGCTATCTTGAACAATCTCATTAAAAACATGGCCATCTGGCTAGTGATTGCTCTGGTGCTGATGACGGTGTTCAACCAATTCAGTACGCGACAGACAGCACAAGCACCGATGGAATATTCCCAATTCATCGAAGAGGTGAAGCAGGGCAGGATTGCCAAAGTAACCATCGAAGGCCGTACGCTGAAAGGCACCAAATCCGATGGTAGGCGATTTACAACCTACACGCCTTCGGATCCCTGGATGGTCAGCGATCTGCTAAAGGCTGGTGTCATTATCGACGCCAAGCCGGAGGAAGAGCCGTCGCTGCTGATGAATATTTTCGTATCATGGTTCCCTATGCTGTTACTGATCGGCGTGTGGATTTTCTTTATGCGTCAGATGCAGGGCGGTGGCCGGGGCGGCGGCGCATTCTCGTTTGGAAAAAGCAAGGCACGCATGCTTGACGAATCCACCAATCAGGTAACGTTTGCTGATGTGGCTGGTTGCGAGGAAGCGAAAGAAGAGGTTTCCGAACTGGTTGAGTTTCTACGTGATCCCAGCAAATTCCAGAAGTTGGGAGGACGCATTCCCCGCGGTGTTTTAATGGTGGGGAATCCCGGTACCGGTAAGACGCTTCTGGCTCGCGCCATTGCGGGTGAGGCCAAGGTTCCATTTTTCAGTATTTCCGGCTCTGATTTCGTGGAAATGTTCGTCGGTGTGGGCGCTGCAAGAGTACGAGATATGTTCGAGCAAGCAAAGAAGCACGCGCCCTGCATTATCTTCATTGATGAGATTGATGCGGTCGGCCGTCAACGCGGTGCGGGCCTGGGTGGCGGCAACGATGAGCGCGAACAAACATTGAACCAATTGCTTGTGGAAATGGATGGTTTTGAAGGAGCCGCCGGGGTCATAGTCGTTGCGGCTACCAACCGGCCCGACGTGCTTGACCCGGCGTTATTGCGCCCTGGCCGTTTTGACCGGCAGGTAACGGTGCCGCTACCGGATATACGGGGGCGTGAACAGATACTTCACGTACATATGCGCAAGGTGCCGATTGCACCTGATGTGCATGCGGAAATCATCGCACGCGGCACACCTGGGATGTCGGGTGCTGATCTGGCCAATCTGGTGAATGAGGCAGCACTGTTTGCCGCACGCAGCAATAAACGGCTTGTGGATATGGACGACTTCGAACGCGCCAAGGACAAGATTTTCATGGGCGCAGAACGTCGCTCCGTGGTTATGCCAGAGCGCGAACGGCGCAATACTGCCTATCATGAATCTGGACACGCTGTGGTGGCCCAACTGCTGCCTAAGACTGATCCGGTACATAAGGTTTCCATAATTCCACGCGGACGTGCGCTGGGCGTGACAATGCAGCTACCCACCGAAGACCGGTTCAGCATGGATCGCGAGGAAATTCTGCAGAACATCGCCGTGCTGTTTGGAGGGCGCATTGCTGAAGAAGTGTTCATGGGACAGATGACGACGGGTGCTTCCAACGACTTCGAGCGTGCGACCGAAATGGCTCGACGTATGGTCACGCAGTGGGGCATGTCCGATTCGCTTGGTCCAATGGTATATGGCGAAAACGAGGGAGAAGTCTTTCTTGGCCGCTCCGTTACCACGCACAAGAATGTAAGCGAAGCGACCATGCAGAAAGTGGATATAGAAATTCGCCGCATCATTGATGGGCAGTATGGCTTGGCCCGCAAACTGATCGAGGAGAACCGCGACAAGATCGAAGTCATGGCCCATGCGTTGTTGGAGTGGGAAACCATAGATTCCGATCAGATCGGCGACATTATGGAAGGTCGTGCGCCGCGTCCACCCAAACCTGCCAAATCTGCTCCGCCGCCACCGAAGGACAATACTCCTCCAGGCGCACCGGCAGCAACAGCGACGCCAGCTCAAGAAGTATAAGGCATAGTAAGCGGGCATGAGGTGGCGAAACCAAGGGTAAATAAGGCGGGCTGGTCTCGCCTTATTTTTATAAGCGCCTCGTCTGCATCTTTCCAATTTCCAGTCAACGAAACCTTTCCGTTTCTCCGTTGAAGCAATTTCAGACCCTCTTCCCATGTCGCTGTCTCGTCATGGGAATTGTCAATGTAACGCCAGATTCCTTTTCCGACGGTGGTCTGTACGCTTCCACGGAGAGTGCTCTCCGTCATGCGGCCCGCCTGATTGAAGAAGGGGCCGATTGGCTGGACATCGGCGGGGAGTCCACGCGTCCCGGCGGTATTCCGGTAAGTGTAGAAGAGGAATTGCATCGTACCATGCCAGTAGTGCAGGCTCTGATCAGCATGAACAGGCTTGTTTCGGTAGATACATCCAAACCGGAAGTAATGCGTGCAGCGATCAAGGCCGGCGCGACCATGATTAACGACGTCAACGCTCTGCGTGCACCGGGCGCGCTTGAGGCGATTGCGGAAGGCGGTGTCGCGGCGTGCCTTATGCACATGCAAGGTGATCCGCGCAGCATGCAGGCTAGTCCCCAGTACAATGACGTCGTAGCTGAAGTGAAGGATTTCTTGCGGCAACGCCTGGATGCAGCACAAGCCGCAGGTATCCTGCCTGAGAAGTTGGTGATAGATCCTGGTTTTGGCTTTGGCAAGACGCTGAACCATAATATCGAATTGCTGCGCCATCTCGACCGTTTCACGGATATGGGCGTGCCGGTTATGGTCGGATTGTCGCGCAAATCCATGTTAGGAAAAATCACTGGCAATCAGGTGGGCGACAGAATTCACGCCAGTGTTGCTGCCGCTTTACTGGCTGTAATCAAGGGCGCTAGAATTCTGCGGGTACATGATGTAAAAGCGACCAGGGATGCGCTAGCGGTTTATAATGTGGTGAGCGAAGAAACAAATGGCGCGGTGAATGCCACTCGCCCTGCTGCTCAGCTCAGATAACTTACCTCACGGATTTTTCGATGACCAGAAAATACTTTGGCACTGATGGGATACGCGGGTGTGTAGGCGAGATGCCTATCACCCCTGAATTCGTCATGCATCTTGGCTATTCTGCCGGTAAAGTCCTGACTTCCTCCGACTGGCATCTGTCCAAAGGTGAACGTCCGGCAGTACTGATTGGCAAGGACACCCGCATATCTGGGTATATGCTGGAATCGGCTTTACAAGCGGGACTGTCTGCCGCCGGGGTCGATGTGCTGCTGTCCGGGCCGATTCCGACGCCAGCGGTAGCTTATCTCACCCGCGCATTACGGCTGCAGGCCGGCATTGTCATTTCCGCCTCACATAATCCATTTGAAGACAATGGTATCAAGTTCTTTTCTGCGGCGGGAAGCAAACTGCCCGACGCTACCGAACGCGAGATAGAGGCGGGATTAAATGCTCCCATCAGGTCGATGCCTTCAGCGCAGCTTGGCAAAGCGCGGCGTATCGATGATGCGCGAGGACGTTACATCGAATTCTGTAAAAGCACCTTTCCGAATCACCTCGATTTGCGCGGCTTGCGCATCGTGGTTGATTGCGCTCATGGGGCGACATATCAAATTGCCGGTCATGTGCTGCATGAGCTGGGTGCAGACGTCGTCGCCATCGGGGTGCAGCCCGATGGCCTCAATATCAATCATGAATGCGGCGCGACCCATAGCGCCGCACTACAGGAAGCTGTCAGACGGCATGAAGCCGATGTGGGTGTTGCACTCGATGGTGATGGTGATCGTGTTGTCATGGTCGATAAAAAGAGTGTGCTCTATGATGGTGACCGACTCATTTACATTATTGCCAATCACCGCCAGCAGAAGGGACTGCTCAAGGGCGGTGTGGCAGGCACATTAATGACCAATCTTGCAGTTGAAAATGGCTTAAAGAAATTGAATATTCCCTTTGCCCGCGCGAATGTTGGTGATCGTTATGTGCTGGAGCTATTGCAAGAAAAAGGTTGGCAGCTGGGTGCCGAAGGCTCGGGTCATATTATTTGTACCGACAAGCATACAACAGGTGACGGTATCATTTCTGCGCTGCAAGTATTATATGCCCTGCGTGATTCCGGCAAGACCTTGGCCGAGCTTACGCATGATGTAACGCTTTATCCACAACTGTTGATCAACGTCAAGGTCCCCAAAGGATTCGATTCACGAGTTAGCGTGGCGATAAAAGCGGCTCAGACAGAAGCCGAGCGTGATCTTGACGGCAGCGGCCGCGTGCTTCTGCGCGCATCGGGCACTGAGCCGCTGATACGGGTAATGGTGGAAGGTGAGTCTCAACAGAAGGTAAGCCACTGGGCAGAGAAAATAGCTGACGTTGTGCGGAGTGCCGCAGCGGGATGAAAAGTTGCAAAAGCGATAATAACAAACGCCAGTTCCGCGATCGTGGCACGCAGACTTTTTAATCCGTATTATATTTTTCTACGACACCCCTATAAAAAGACTGTATGAATTATTCAGGGGCTTCGCTGGTTCTTGAAGCTCTTTTGCTTACTACCTGAATGTAGGTAACCAGATTTGTAGGTAATCAGGTTTGCAAAGTTTATGAAAAGACATATGCGGCTGACAGCAAGAAAACGTGCCACATATATAGGTCGGAACCCATTAGTTCTGGTTTGTTGCATGATATCTCTCCCACGGTTCATGTTTAATTTGTGCCGTGATTGTATCAAGCGAGCATGAAGTTCTCATGACACCTGCGTGGTGACGCATCAATGATTCGTAATTACTCCCCAAAACACTGCTGTCATACAACGGTAATACTAATGACTTAATGTAGTGTGTCAGAAATACTATTACATAACGGATTAAAATTAATAAATCAGGAGCGGGCGCGTTAAAAATGGCTATTTTCAAGTAGTAATATTTCTGACGCCCTGTACTAGATGGCATCGTTAATAGCGGCATCTGATTCATTACATGGAGAGTGAAATGTTGAAACTGCTGGGTAGTAAGGCACTTGGAATGCTAGCCGTACTGGGTGCGCTGATTGGTGCTGCCGGCGCCGCATATGCTGACGCGATTATAAAAATTGACGGCTCCAGCACTGTTTATCCCATAACCGAAGCAGTGGCGGAAGATTTTCAGATAGCCAAGAAGGGTGCCGTTAAAGTGACGGTCGGTATCTCAGGCACCGGTGGCGGCTTCAAGAAATTCTGCCGTGGTGAAACAGACATAGTCAATGCTTCGCGCCCCATTCTGAAAAAAGAGATGGATGACTGTAAAGCAGCCGGCGTGCAATACATTGAAATGCCGGTGGCGTATGATGCGCTGACGATAGTGGTGAATCCAAAAAATGATTGGAGCAAGGTGATCACTGTTGCGGAGCTAAAGAAAATCTGGGAGCCGGCCGCCCAGGGTAAAGTAACCAAATGGAGTCAGGTGAACCCGGCCTGGCCTGACAACACGATAAAACTTTATGGTGCGGGCGCGGATTCTGGTACTTTTGATTACTTTACGGAAGCCATCGTCGGAAAGGCCAAATCGAGCCGCGGTGATTTCACCGCATCCGAAGACGACAACGTGTTGGTACAGGGTGTAGCGAGCGATAAAAACGCGCTCGGCTTTTTTGGTTTCGCCTATTATGTCGAGAATCAAAAAAAGGTCAAAGCGCTTGCTGTTGACGGAGGTAAAGGTGGTATCCTCCCGTCTGCCAAGACGGTGGAGGATGGAAGCTATCAACCATTAGCTCGTCCAATTTTCATTTATGTGAACATCAAGTCAGCGGATAAACCCGAAGTCAAAGAGTTTATTGAGTTCTATATGAAAAATGCAACGACCCTGGTGAAAGAAGTTAAATTTTTTCCGTTACCAGCTCAAGCTTACACCACCAATCTGGAACATCTATACAAGAAGAGGGTTGGTACAGTATTCGGCGGTCAATCGGAAGTGGGCCTCAGAATCGAGGAATTGCTCAAGCGTGAGGCCAACCTTTAATCTCTGCGGTTTAATTCTCCGCCCCTTGGGGCAAAGGCTGGTTGAAAGCCAGCGGATTATAAGAGCGCAATTAAATACCCCGTCGCTTGCGGCGGGGTGCTTGATTAAATCGGGCGCTCACTGTGTTGCACTCCTTGGCATCGCAAAACAGCGATACAACCTGCGCTTGCGCTTTTGATCATTTCGTTTTTGCCAGTGTGTGCAGCACGGACGACTTATTTCAGAGTACCTTAGCAACGAGTCCCGCCAAATCCATATCAGCGTCATGTCGCGCGAGAAATCGGTTTTACAGCTCGGCATGATTTCCGATACCTCCGGACTGTAAAGATTGCGGTCGATCGGTACACGCCGATCAGCAGTGGTATCTTTTTAGTTTAGTTCTGTTCATGACCCCTATGTATGGTTGAGTCGCATCGGTCGCGATACTTGTATTTCATGATATGGTTTAGCGCATTAAGTTGTTCCCCAAGGGGAGCTATGGGAGAATGCGTTTTGTAGCACTAACAGTCGAAAGCTCTGACTCCTGTTAAATTTGTCAAAGCGTTTTGTAGCGTAGCCTAAATTTTATGAAAGGAAGAAGCTGTGACTGTCATTCGTCTACCGGATGGTTCAGAGCGCAGGTATGAGCACCCAGTGACGGTAAGCGAGGTCGCGGCGTCGATTGGTGCCGGACTGGCGCGGGCTGCGTTGGCAGGTAGAGTTAACGGCAAGTTGGTGGATACATCCACCTGCATTGAGACTGATAGCGACCTGACGATTGTTACCGACAAAGATGCAGAAGGGCTGGAAATCATTCGTCATTCCAGCGCGCATCTGCTGGCCCACGCAGTCAAGGAGCTGTTTCCAGAGGCGCAGGTTACCATCGGCCCGGTGATCGAGGATGGATTTTATTACGATTTTTCCTATAAGCGTCCTTTCACGCCCGAAGACTTGGTGGCGATAGAGAAGCGCATGGCAGAAATCAGCGCGCGTGATTTGAAAGTGGAGCGCAAAGTGTGGGATCGCGCCGAAGCCATCAATTTTTTTAAAAACCAGGGCGAGCATTACAAGGCTCAGATTATTGAGGCCATACCCGGTGACGAGGATGTTTCCCTCTATACCCAGGGAAATTTTACCGACCTGTGCCGCGGTCCGCATGTGCCAACGACTTCCAGGCTCAAGGTGTTCAAGTTGATGAAGTTGGCGGGAGCTTATTGGCACGGTGATTCGCGCAATGAAATGCTACAACGGATTTATGGCACTGCGTGGACCAAAAAAGAGGACCAGGACACCTACTTGCACCGTCTCGAAGAAGCTGAAAAACGCGATCACCGTAAGCTTGGCAAGCAACTGGATTTATTTCATATACAGGAAGAAGCGCCGGGTATGGTGTTCTGGCACCCCAAAGGCTGGGTCATCTGGCAACAGGTGGAGCAGTATATGCGGGAAGTATTCCGCGATAACGGCTATCTGGAAATCCGTACCCCATCCGTTTTGGATAAAGGGCTATGGGAGCGTTCCGGGCATTGGGAAAATTTCCGCGAGAATATGTTTATGACGCATTCGGAAGAGCGAGAATTTGCGGTCAAGCCAATGAATTGTCCCGGGCATGTTCAGGTATTCAAGCAGGGATTAAAAAGTTACCGTGACTTGCCGTTGCGGCTGGCGGAATTTGGCTCGTGTCATCGGAATGAGCCGTCTGGTGCGCTGCATGGTATCATGCGAGTACGGGCCTTTACCCAGGACGATGCACATATTTTTTGCACCGAATCTCAGGTGCAGGATGAAGCGGTACGATTTATTGATCTGTTGCGGAAGGTTTACACCGATTTCGGTTTTAACGAGGTCCTGATAAAACTTTCAACCCGCCCGGCAAAGCGGGTCGGTTCGGAAGAGCAATGGGACAAGGCAGAAGCCGCACTGCAATCGGCATTGAATCACAAGAAGCTCAGTTGGGATTTGCAACCCGGCGAAGGTGCTTTCTACGGGCCAAAAATCGAGTTCTCGCTCAAGGACAGTATCGGTCGCGTGTGGCAATGTGGCACTTTGCAACTGGATTTCTCCATGCCGGAGCGGTTGGAAGCTGAATTTGTGACCGAGGAAAACACCCGTCGAGTGCCAGTGATGCTGCACCGGGCCATTCTTGGGTCGTTGGAACGCTTCATCGGTATTATCATTGAAAACTATGCCGGGGCTTTTCCCTTATGGCTGTCACCCGATCAGGCGGTGGTGCTTAATATATCGGAAGGACAAGCGGACTACGCTCGCAAAGTGACCGACGAACTCAAGCACAACGGCATCCGTGCATACGCGGACTTGAGAAATGAGAAAATAACCTATAAAATACGGGAACATAGTTTACAAAAATTGCCCTATCAGATCATAGTGGGCGACAAGGAAGTGGCAGCACAAATGGTGGCCGTGCGAACCCGTTCGGGTTTCAATTTGGGCCAAATGTCTTTACAGACGTTGATTGAACGTCTTAAAGCAGAGACATCCATAAGAGCTGGTACGGTTTGATTTATTAACAAACTGGGGGGAATTACTATAGTTCAAGAAAAAGCAGCGCGCATCAATCAGGAGATTAATGCGCCGGAAGTGCGCTTGATTGGTGTAGAGGGGGAGCAGATAGGCATAGTTACTCTGTCGGTCGCCAACACCTTGGCGGAAGAGGCCGAGGTGGATTTGGTTGAGATCGCACCTACCGCTCGGCCACCGGTATGCCGCTTGATGGATTACGGAAAATTTCGTTATCAAGAGAGCAAGAAAAAGCACGAGGCTAAGCTTAAGCAAAAGCAAATCCAGATCAAGGAGGTCAAGTTTCGTCCCAATACAGACGACGGCGATTACAACATTAAGATACGAAACTTGATCAGCTTCCTGGAAGAGGGCGATAAGGCCAAGATTACATTACGCTTTCGTGGGCGTGAAATGGCGCATCAGGAATTTGGGGTGCGCCTATTGGAGCGAGTGAGGGGCGATCTGGAGCCGCATGCAGTGGTCGAGCAGTTCCCCAGAATGGAAGGACGGCAGATGGTGATGGTATTGTCACCTCGGAAGAAAGAAGTAAAAGTAGCTAAGCCCAAGGAAGCCAAGCCGAAGGTGGCTACGGAAATTACTGGCACAGCGGCTATAGACTCGGATTCACCACCAACATAGAAGTTGAGGTGAGGCCGAGAGGCTGGAAAAGTCACCTTCACTGGGCTGGCAGGTCAAGCCGCAGAATGAATGAAGCAAAGCCGGCATGAATTATGTCGATAGAAAACCAAGTGATTTCCGGGTCTTAAAAGCGTTCCGCTCAGGAAACACCCGGCGTCATGTTAAAAGCAGGAGTAGTGTCATGCCAAAGATGAAAACCAAGAGTGGTGCAGCAAAGCGTTTCAAAGTGCGAGCTGGCGGCAGCGTCAAGCGTTCACAGGCATTCAAGCGCCATATTCTTACCAAGAAAACCACGAAGAGCAAGCGCCAGTTACGAGGAACCGTCGGTGTCCACTGCAGCGACGTGGCGTCTGTGCGCGCAATGATGCCCTACGCCTAAGGAGAGACTGCCATGTCAAGAGTAAAACGTGGTGTTACGGCTCACGCTCGTCACAAGAAAGTACTGGATTTGGCGAAGGGCTACCGCGGACGCCGCAAAAACGTCTATCGCATTGCCAAGGAAGCGGTAATGAAAGCGGGACAATACGCATACCGTGATCGTCGCCAGAAAAAACGCCAGTTTCGCGCATTATGGATCGCTCGTATTAATGCTGCTGCGCGTGAATGTGGTTTATCCTATAGCGTATTTATGAATGGCTTGAAAAAAGCCGCGATTGAAGTGGACCGCAAGGTGCTGGCTGATATTGCCGTATTTGATAAACCGGCTTTTGTGAAAATAGTTGAGCAGGCCAAAGCCAGTCTGGCCGTTTAGCCGGAAATAGTAAAAAATAGGCAAGGAGGTTAAAGGCAGATACGCCTTGCCTCCTTTTTTCTTGGAGAGACTGGTGGGCCGTTCTGCTTTGCGTTTTTATGAATAATCTGGCCTCCCTCCTAAGCGAAGCCATTGATCAGTTTAATGGTATTGACGATGCCGCTGAACTTGAGCAGGCAAAGGCGCGCTATCTCGGCCGAAATGGCAGACTAACCGAATTATTGAAGGGACTGGGTAAACTCTCGCCAGAAGAACGACCCGCAATGGGTAGCCGCATCAATCGGGCAAAGGAAACGTTGGAAGCAGCATTTAACCTCCGTCGTGATGCGATACAGGAAAAAAGACTCGAAGCGCAGTTAATAGGCGAGGCGCTGGATGTAAGTCTTCCCGGACGCGGTTTGGGAACGGGTGGTCGGCATCCAATAACGCTTACCCTAGAACGCATCCAGGCGTTGTTTCATTCAATTGGTTTTGCTGTAGCGTCAGGCCCTGAAATCGAAACCGATTTTTACAATTTCACTGCACTTAACATTCCGGAGAACCATCCGGCCCGGGCGATGCACGACACTTTCTACGTCGATGATGAAAATAACGGGCACTTGCTGCGCACCCATACTTCACCAGTGCAAATCCGTTATATGCAGAGCAAGCAGCCCCCTTTAAAGGTAATCGCGCCAGGACGGGTATACCGTTGCGATTCCGATTTGACCCATACTCCCATGTTCCACCAGGTAGAAGGCCTATGGGTCGATGAGAATGCCAATTTCTCTGCGCTAAAGGGCGTACTGGCAGACTTTATGCAGCATTTTTTTGAGCGTGACGATTTGCCAGTGCGCTTCCGTGCTTCCTTCTTCCCCTTTACCGAGCCTTCCGCTGAAATGGATATCGGCTGCGTGATGTGCCACAGTGGTTGCCGCGTATGTAGTTATACCGGCTGGCTGGAAGTACTGGGTTGTGGCATGGTGCATCCGAATGTTTTTAAGCATGTTGGCATAGATAGTGAGAAATATATTGGCTTCGCTTTCGGTATGGGGGTAGAGCGGCTGGCGATGCTGAGGTATGGCGTGAGCGATTTGCGATTATTTTTCGAGAATGATTTGCGATTCCTGAAGCGATTTAATTGAAAGACTCTAGAATCCAGCTTTCACAAGCCTTATTGTCAACTCTCGCCAACTCATTATCAGCTCAGTTATCAAATCGGTTACCAGAAGAGGTGTAAACATAAAAATACTGCCGCGGTATATGGCGGCATACGTTTGACATATTACAAAACATTTTTTTGAGAGCAACGAGGTATCCGCTTAAACGGGGCAAGTAGGCAGGCCACAAAGCGAAAACTCGTAGCTTTTGATTTCAGGAAAATGAACTAAAGAACATGAACGGCCTCTTCCCGGTAAAAACAGATCCTCATGAAATTTTCAGAAAACTGGCTCCGCACCTTCGTTAATCCGCCGCTATCCACCAGTGATCTCGCTCATGCGCTGACCATGGCGGGCCTTGAAGTAGAAACTGTTGAGTCTGTTGCTCCCACCTTTGACGGGGTAGTGGTGGCTGAAGTGCTGTCAGTAAAAAAACATCCAGATGCGGATCACCTCAACGTTTGTCACGTGAACGTTGGTTCAGCCGCGAGTAGTGAACCACTACAAATCGTCTGTGGCGCAGCTAATGTTCGCGCCGGGATAAAGGTGCCATGCGCACTCGCCGGTGCGCAACTTACTGATATTGTCATCAAGCAGATGATGATACGTGGAGTCGAATCTGCCGGCATGTTATGTTCAGCCAGAGAGCTGGGTTTGGAGGAGACAACAGCAGGCTTGCTGCTGCTTCCTGCCAATGCGCCAACAGGTGCAGATTTCCGCCGTTATTACGAACTGGAAGATAACATTTTTACGCTTAAGCTGACGCCTAACCGCGGCGATTGCCTGGGGTTATCGGGGTTGGCACGGGAAGTGGCCGCGATTACTTCTGGAAATCTCAATCCGCTCGAAATTAATTCAGTCCAGAACCAGACCAACGAAACCCTGGCGGTACACGTAGATGCGCCGGAGGCTTGTCCGCTTTATTGCGGCAGAGTAATACGTAATATCTCCCTAGACATTCCCACACCACAATGGATAATCCGCCGTTTGGAGCGCAGCGGGATGCGCGCGATCAGCCCGGTGGTAGACGTGACCAACTATGTAATGCTGGAAACCGGTCAGCCGCTTCATGCTTTCGATCTGGCCAAGATTTCAAATGCGTCCGCAGGTGCAGTGCATGTGCGCTATGCCAGGCCGGGCGAGAAACTTTTATTGCTGAATGGCGAAAACCTTGTCTTGGACCCCGACATGCTGCTAATCGCCGATGAAGCCAAGCCGCTAGCACTCGCGGGTATTATGGGTGGGAATGAAAGCGGGGTGGGGCAGGGCGTAACAGATTTGTTTCTGGAAAGTGCTTTTTTCAGTCCAGAGGTGATCGCCGGCAAATCATTCCGTCTGGGTTTCAGCTCCGATTCGGCGCACCGTTTTGAACGGGGCGTGGATTTTGGCGCCACGCGCAATGCGCTGGAACGTGCCACACATCTGGTACTGGATATCTGTGGAGGCAGGGCGGGGCCGATTACCGAGGTCATGGGTAAATTGCCGCGACGTGACTCTGTTTGTCTGCGATTGGAACGAGTGCGGCGAGTACTGGGCATAGAACTTGGTGAAATCAAGGTCGCTGAACTATTACAGCGTTTGCAGTTCAATTTTTCTTCAGCTGATGGTGTGTTTCGCGTAACGCCACCGACTTACCGCTTCGATCTCGCTATAGAGGAAGATTTAATTGAGGAATTGGCGCGTATTTACGGATACGATCATATACCTGTGAGCTTGCCCCGTGCGGAACTGAGTATGCTGCCCGAGCCGGAAACCGTGCGCGCACCATCACAGTTGCGTCAAATTCTTGTGGCGCGGGACTACCAGGAAGTCATCAATTATGCTTTCGTAGACGTGTCATGGGAGCTGGAGCTGGTGGGCAATAAAACGCCGGTGGCATTAAAAAACCCCCTGTCCAATCAGATGGGTGTGATGCGTAGTAGCCTGCTCGGCGGCCTCATATCAAACTTGCAGTTTAATCTTAACCGCAAGCAGGCCAGAGTGCGGCTGTTTGAGATTGGGTGTTGCTTCGTGAAAAAAGATGAAGCTTACGCGCAATCGGAGAAACTGGCTGGACTTTGCTATGGAGATGCCACGGCCGAGCAGTGGGGAATGCCCCTGCGAGGGGTGGATTTTTTTGATGCAAAAGCAGACATTGAGGCACTTTTTTGGCCGGCAGTGGTGAATTTCAGAGTGGCATCTCATTCTGCTCTGCATCCAGGCAAATCGGCCCACATCTGCCTGGGTGAAAGGATCGCAGGCTATCTTGGAGAACTTCATCCACATTGGCGTCAGAAGTTTGGCTTGCCTGATCCCACAGTGCTGTTTGAGGTGGATCTGGATATCCTGATGACGCGAACGCTGCCAGCGACTGTAGAGATTCCGAAATTTCCGCTGATAAGACGCGATATCGCCGTGGTAGTGTCGGAAAATATTACCGTCCAGGCGATGCTGGACAGTATGCGCGCTGAGCATTTACCCATAATTTCAGAAATTTCCTTATTCGATGTGTATCGTGGCAAGGGAGTGGAAAATAGCAAAAAAAGTCTTGCTTTCCGGGTGTTATTGCAAGATACTGAAAAAACATTAACCGACGCGGAAGCAGACTTGGTCATCACGAAGTTGGTAAATATTCTGGAAGGTCAGTTTGGCGCAAGATTACGTAGTTAAATAAATGGCTAATATAGCCGCGTCCGAAAAAGTAAATAAAACCGATGAGGGAGAGTATGACCTTAACAAAGGCTGAGTTAGCGGATTTGCTATTTGAAAAAGTTGGATTCAACAAGCGCGAAGCGAAAGACATGGTGGAATCTTTTTACGAGGAAGTTCGCGTTGCGCTGCAAAATGGCGATGGGGTCAAGCTGTCGGGTTTTGGCAATTTCCAGTTGCGGGACAAACCGCAACGCCCGGGCCGTAATCCCAAGACCGGCGAAGAAATTCCGATTACCGCGCGGCGAGTGGTAACTTTCCACGCCAGCCAAAAATTAAAGGCAATGGTTGAAAAAAACCAGCATGGAAAACATAACGCCTAGCAGCGCTTTAATGCCGATTCCGGCGAAGCGTTATTTTACGATCGGCGAAGTTAGCGAGTTGTGCGGTGTCAAGCCCCATGTGTTGCGCTACTGGGAGCAAGAATTTACACAATTGAAGCCGGTCAAACGTCGCGGCAACCGCCGTTATTATCAGCATCATGAAGTATTGCTGGTTCGCCGTATTCGTGAATTACTCTACGACCAGGGTTTTACCATTCACGGTGCGCGCAGTCGCCTGGTTCAAGGCATGGCCGAGCCGACGCCTGCTATCCCCGTTTCAGCCGTGTCATCCATCTCCCCAATCGATTTGGCACTATTACGGGGCGAGATCAAAAGTGTTGTATCGTTGCTTCGATCTTAAGGAACCGCTGAATCAAGTCCCCCGTGGGGCGTTGCTGGCAAAATCGGGATGAGCACAAGGCGCACGACGCAAGTCGTACCTGGGCTACGATGCCAAACAGTGTAACGCAGGGAGCGCCCGATTTT
>JBDTWQ010000075.1:0-6398 GCA_040006595.1 Nitrosospira sp. | reverse complement strand
TTAGGTGATTTGATCTTACGATAATCTGTACGCGATAGACTGAATATTTGCAAATTCTGCGTTACCTTGACCCCTGAAAGTAAATAAATACGCCATGCTCTTGGGTTATTGAGGGAGGATTAAGTATTGTCAGCAGCAATATTTAGCATCCCTAGTGGTGTTGAATTATCGGGTGACCGTTGCACCTGCTCTGCTTTACCCTTTGAGAGGGAAAATATGTTGCTTGCCGCATTGATTATCGCGGGCTGATGAGATACGGCGACGATAGTAAAATTCTGTGCCAGTCTCTGTAACGTTTCACAGATTATCTGTTCGCTATCGGGATCCAGCGCGCTGGTTGGCTCATCCAGAAGCAGGAAAAGCGGTTGATGGGCGAGTGCCCTGGCGATTGCTATACGCTGACGTTGTCCCCCCGAAAGGAGCCCGCCACGTTCGCCAACAACAGTCTGCAAGCCATCCGGAAGAACACTGACGAAGTCCCAGGCACCAGCTTGATGCAGCGCTCGTTCTGCATCCGCATAAACTAGATCAGGCGCACCGACAAGAATGTTGTTGAGAATGGTATCGTGGAGCAGGATAGTTTCTTGAGATACATAACCTATCATATGCCGCCAGAGGCGCAAATTAATTTCACGCAAGGACACGCCATCAATGAGAATCTCTCCTGACTTAGGTTCAGCCAAGCCGCAGAGCAGATCAAGCAGAGTGCTTTTGCCAACGCCTGATGTTCCCGTAATGGCGGTAAATGATTTCACCGGTATCTCGATGTTGAGATCACGAAATATCGATTTCATACCGTAATCAAAGCTTATATGCTTAAGACTGATCCCCTGTTGCAACGTGGGCTGCAGCGTACCAGCCGTTCTTTCAGCTGCGGCTTGCGCTTCTTCAGTCGCTGTCCGCATCGCCCAATAAGCACTTTCCTGCGCTAGAAGGTGTTGGTAACGCCGTTGTGTTTTATTGAGCAAGCCCAAAATGCGGGTTAGCAGGAAGGCCATCACCATCACCTCAGGTAATGAAAGCTCCCAAATAACTAGCGCCAGATATAAACCGCTTGCTGTCAAGGCGGCAAGTATGGGCTCTTGCAAAGCCATTAAAGCTTCCCTGCTCATGACCTCCCTGCGCGTGGCTTTCTCCAGTTGTTGTGTATGCTCATGAAGGATGGCATCGGCTACATTGTCCCGTCCCATGGCCTTAAGCGATTTTACTGAGCCGAGTATATCGGAAAGGTAGGTTAACAGATGGCGTAGGAGATGTGTCTGCTTGGAGCCCGCCCGACGTGTGGCGTGTACTAGTCGGCTTAGCACGAGCAGTAGAATCATGCCGATGAGAAGAGAGGTAAGGGTTGCCTGCCATGAAATAAATAAGGCTACAATAGCATAAACTAGCACTTGCATTGACAGGGCGAGAACATTTGCACTATGCTCAAAGCCGTTCGCGGCGCGATATGCTTCCGTGGCGACCGAATTGGCAAGCGAGCCTATGGGTTGCCGCAAATAATACTGCCAGCGGCTGGCGAGAAGCGCTTTGATGAGGTCCAAACGCAGCGTGGTCGCGACATGCGCTACAGTATAGCCAACCTGTCTGTTGGCCAAGAGCAATATTAAACTCTTGATTATCATGCCGCCGACGATAATTAATAACATCACCCCTATTGTTGGTTCAATTCCAATCCCTTGTAGAGCCCGTACTATTACCCGTCCGATATCTGAATCCCCGGTGTCGCCTATGGCAACCGAAAGTAAAGGGAGGAGAGCAGTCAGGCTGAGCCCCTCGGCAATACCCGCCGCTAATAGCGCCACGAGAACGTACGCGCTGCGCCGAGGAAAAACCATGCTGTAGGTAAGAAGGGTTCGCATGCCGTTATGTAAATTTACTAATTATTTATTCGTCAGGTCAAAGATTGATGTGGCAGATGAAGATGACGGATCGTTGCGTGATTGAGCACGAATCCTTTCCACGCCGCTGTCTGAAATGACCTGTACCTGCTCAGAATGTTATGGGAAAATAATGTCACGCAACTCGGCAAAAGATTGGCCGACATAATCCATCTGCTCGCTGGTGTGGACTGCGCTTACGCTGCAACGCACCAACGATTTACCATCAGGCGCTGCAGGCGGCAATATTAAATTGACATAGACTCCATGTTCGAGCAAACCTTTCCAAAGCGTCAGCGCCTGCTGAGGCGTATCAAGTATGGTTGCAATGACAGGGCTAGGCTCCGGGCCAAGCTGATAGCCGAGCTCGTGGAGCCGTGAATAAAGCTGGTGCGCATTTTTCCAAAGCTGTTGACGTAACCCAATACCGTCATGCAGCAATTTGAGCGCCGCACGGGTTGATGCAATAGTGGCTGGCGTAGGCGATGCGGTGAATATATACGGGCGGCTGACATAGCGCAATTGATCAAGTTGTGGATGATTGCTTACGCAATAACCTCCGATACCGCCGAGACTTTTACTGAAAGTTCCCGTGATGAAATCGACTCCGTCAATAAGCCCTGTTTCCTCTACCAGGCCTTGGCCTGTGTGACCCAAAACTCCCAGGGAATGGGCCTCGTCTAGAAGAAGGATACTGTTGTAAGTATTTTTTAATCTGACAATGTCAGCAAGTGGGGCTCGGTCACCCAGCATGCTGTAAATACCTTCAGCGATGATAAGAGTCGACCGCGACCGCTCTCCCAGGCGTCGGAGACGTTTATCGAGGTCCGCCATATCATTGTGCCGGAACCTGATTATCTCAGCGCCACTCAAACGGCATCCATCATAGATACTTGCGTGAGAGTCGCCATCAATGAGCACAACGTCACCGGTCCCCGCCAAGCCGGAAATCGTAGCAAGATTTGCCTGATAACCTGTTGTAAAAACAATGCATGAGTGGCAATGATAAAAATCCGCAAGCTCTCTTTCAAGGGCGCGATGCCCGCTATAGCTGCCATTTGCCATTCGCGATCCAGTGGTACCGGTGCCCTCACTATCAATAGCTGCATGCGCCGCCTGCAGGCACTCCGATGCGAAAGTAAGTCCTAGATAATTGTTCGTACCCAGGAAAAGTATGCGGCGCCCCCCGATTTTTGCCTCGGTCGAAGAATAGACTTCTTCTATAGGGGTACCAAAAACGTCAATTCCTTCGGGAAGCAGCGCTTTTCTCGCCGCAGCAACGGCATCCAGCTTGTCTAACAAACTCATTGTTTCGCAGATTCTATTTGGTAGATTAAGTTTGCAAGTTCTTGAACGGTCTGAACATCCGCAAGAGCATTGATAGGTACGGAAATATCAAACTCATCCTCGATTTCCATAATCAGGTTCAACAATTTGACAGAGTCGATAGCAAGCTGATTAATAAGGTCTGTCTGCGGCAGGATTTCTACATCAGGGCCGGTAAATTGTTTAATATGATGGCCAAGTTTCTGCAAGATGTCGCTGTAATCGCTCGCCATGGCTTAATTCCGAATAGATTTGATCATTAAAAATTATATTGCCTGAGGTAAGGCATCACGCAAACAGATGTGAGGTTGCCAATTGGGAAGCGCCTGGGTTAAAGGAGTTATATCGCATACCCAGTCAGGATGTTGCAGCTCTCTAACTTTTCCGGGAGTTAGCATTGGTGAATAATGGAGCAACCGGGCCAACCACAAATTAATATTTGCGATCAGAGAAACAAGTGGCCTTGGCAAGAAGATGCAATATACCGGTCGTTTCCACACCTCTTGCGCAATGGCAGCTACGGATTGACTGTCATAGCCTCCCGGCTTTCCGTCATCCAGCTCATAGACGCCACGCACAGGAACCTTAGTGGAAAGCCAGCAGAGAATAGCCGTTACCAGATCATTTACATGCAGCAAACCAAAGCGCATCGCGGGCTGCCCCACCATCGGCAATATCCCATGACGGGTGATTCTGAAGAGCGGACTCATTTCTTTGTCACCCGGGCCATAAACCGCTGTTGGACGGAAAACTGCATACGGCATGATATGTGAATGGTCAATCACTAGCTGCTCAGCCATACGCTTACTGGTTGCATACCAGGAAAGTTCTGGCTGTCTGGCAGCCAAGGAAGATATGAGGAGAAAACGGGGCGGTGAGGCCTGCTGTATTGAAGCACGCACAAGATTGGCCGTGCCTTCTACATTGGAATGAACGAAGTCCTCAAGAGAGCTACCACGAACCTGACCGGCGCAATGCACAACAGCAGAAACATCTTTGACGAGACTCCGCAAGGCATCTAGATTGTCTAAATCACCTTCAATCCATTGCGTAAATTCATCATCAACTCGGGGGGATCTAGTCAAAGCCCTGACCTTCCACCCCTCCTTGATTAGAGACTTCAAAAGCATACTACCAATAAAGCCGGTGGCACCGGTTATCGCCACCAATGACCCCGACATATTCTGATTAGTTGTCCCCGGACTCGGCTGATAGCTGGTCTGTCAGTGTTGTCCGCTGTATGAAGCCTTGGCGTGCGGCAAAACGCGATAGCTTGCCGGATGAAGTGCGGGGCAAAGTATGCGGCGGAACCAATTCAACCAGACAATTAACACCGAACGCCATATACACGAGTCGTTGCAACCGGCTGGTAAGGGATTGCCGATCTATTATGGAGGTCAAGCGGCATTCTATGACCAACACGATCGTTGTCACATCATTAGCATCGGTTATACCGAAAGCAGACGCTTCCCGGCTTCTCACCTCGGGCTGCTGTTCGGCAAGCTCTTCGATATCCTGAGCACGGATGTTGCGTCCATTAACAATAATTACATCTGTACGGCGACCAGTGACGTATAGATCCCCTTCAAAAAGGAAACCGAGGTCACCCGTATCTAGCCAGTTACCGGGTTTCAGCGTCTTCTGGGTATCCTCGGGGTTATTAAAGTAACCCGTCATAATGCTGCTACCCTGCACCAGCACGCTGCCCACCCTCAAATCAGGCAACTCCTGTCCAGCATCATCAATGACCTTGACTGTATGCTCAGGTAAAGGACGGCCACAATTTACAAATTCGCTATATTTTCGGCCTTCTGCTTGTACCCGCACCGCCAATTTTTTGTCAACCAACGTACCGGCATCAACTCGCAGGCTTTGGAAACCTTGACCAACTTGAGAGAAGGTAACAGCAAGCGTTGATTCAGCTAATCCATAACAAGGCAGGAAGGCTCGTGCATCAAAACCCGCAGGTGCAAATTTTTCAGCAAAATTTCGAAGGGTATCCGGTCGGATCATTTCCGCACCGACCCCCGCTGCACGCCAACTACTAAGATCAAGGCCTTCCAAATCCGAATCACGAACGCGGAGAGTACAAAGCTTGAGCCCAAATGGTTGACTAAACGCGACAGTAGCGCGATTTCTACTAATCAGTCGCAACCATTGCAGAGGTCTGATCGCAAAATCACGAGTAGCCAGATAATCAACGGAAACTTGCGCCACCATCGGCGCCATTACCATGCCTACTAATCCCATATCATGATAAAAGGGCAGCCAAGACGCACAACGATCGCCAGGACGTATTTCTAACCCATTCCGGACGATTCCTCGCAGATTACTCATCAATGCCCGTTCGGTAATGATCACTCCTCGCGGAGTACGAGTGCTACCCGAGGTAAATTGGAGGTAAGCGGTTTCATCCAGATGATTGGCTTGCAGCGGTATATCCAGGACAGGGAGTGTCCCTAACTGCTCGGGAGTTCCGATCCACTGTAATCCTTGCGATCCCTCGGCAGCCTCTTTGAGAAAGCCAATATAGTCCACGTTGGCCAAGGCAGCGCTTGCCTGCCCGCCCTCCAGCATTCCTCGAAGCTGCTGAACATACACTGCATGACTGCCAAGGTTGACTGGGACCGGCATCGCAAAAGGTATTAGTCCCGCGTAGCGGCATGCGAAAAACAATTCGACAAATTCCGGAGTGGTGTCGGCAATTAAAGCTATGCGATCGCCATAGGCCAACCCAAGACCTAATAAGCGCTGGGCCGAAACGCGGGCATTTTGCCTTAATGCCTGATAGGGAAGGACGGAGCGCAGATTGCCTTTGGCGTCGTAGAAATTATATCCAGCGTTTCCGCCCGCCGCATATTCCAAAGCGGCGGTCAAAGTTTCAAAGTCAGCTAATCTCTGAGCTTGAATGTTGTGCGTTGGCGTTGGGATTGCTGCTATCGGCGATTCGCTTGATGGTCGAGGATCAAACGCTTGCGTTAGCGGAGCGCCCAACTTCGCTATTGTTGAACTCAAGGCTTTCCCCTCCAAATTAATGGTACTAGTCATCTTTTTTAGATATAAAAATTCTGGTCGGACACGCACTGGTTCCGGTTATTGATCTGTTTTTTTACTCTTGCTTTCAAATTTCAATTCAATGCCAATTCAATTCCATACTCAGAATAATCGCCGTAATAACAAGCACTCACCTAACAA
>JBDTWQ010000074.1:0-6817 GCA_040006595.1 Nitrosospira sp. | reverse complement strand
GAAACGGAATCCAACTCCATGAAACGAATTTTCTTATTCATAATCACTAATCTGGCTATTCTGCTAGTGCTGAGTATTACTCTGCGAATATTAGGCGTGGATCGCATTCTGGACGCAGAGGGTAGCGGTATAGATTTCAATTCTCTGCTTATCATGGCGGGAGTGATTGGATTTGGCGGTTCGCTGATTTCGCTTGCCATGTCCAAGTGGAGCGCGAAGCGGATGACCGGCGCGGTGGTGATCGAGCAGCCTTCGGATCCGACCGAGCGCTGGCTAATCGATACTGTTCGCCGCCAGGCCGAGATTGTGGGTATTGGCATGCCGGAGGTGGCAATTTATGACGCGCCCGACGTGAACGCCTTTGCTACCGGCATGAACCGCAATAGTGCGTTGGTGGCGGTAAGTACCGGCCTGCTCCAGAACATGCGCAAGGATGAGATCGAAGGAGTACTGGCGCATGAAATGAGCCATGTCGCTAACGGGGACATGGTGACGCTTGCGCTGATTCAGGGTGTGGTCAATACATTCGTTATTTTTCTGTCCAGAGTAATCGGGCATTTCGTGGATCGCGTTGTGTTCAAAACCGAACGTGATCACGGTCCGGCCTTCTGGATTACCACGATCGTAGCGCAAATGGTGCTGGGCATACTTGCAAGCATGATAGTCATGTGGTTCAGCCGTCAGCGCGAGTTTCGCGCCGACGCAGGCGGAGCGCAACTGGCTGGGCGTGACAAGATGATCGCCGCACTGGAGCGCCTGAAACAACGGCATGAGCCGTCTCAGCTGCCTGATCAGATGGCGGCGTTTGGCATTTCCGGCGGGGGAGGTGGCAGCAGTCTTAAGGATTTGTTTATGTCGCATCCACCGCTTGAAGTGCGTATCGCGGCGCTACGTGCAATGCGCTGATCCAATTTCTGTAGTAAAAAAACGGCGGGAGCGTAATCCGCTTCCGCCGTTTTATCTAACAGGTAACTAATTCAGGATTGATCTGATCAATAACCTTCTTTTAATGCTTAATCATTTTCGTCATCTTTGACGGGTGGGGGATTACCGTCATATACCAGACTGCGTCGCCGTTGAAGATAGGCTTCACGCATGAACTCATATTTATCCAGCGCAGCTTCATCCAGCGTTTTCTCGGATTTCAGCAATCCGGCGCGCGTATCCGCGGCCCGGGTACTGCCGACTATCGGGCCGATGAAAGGGGCAACGAAGAAACTGCCTACAAAGATTGGATCGGAAGCAATGTCCAGTACCCGGCCCCCCGCATCGCGGGTCGAGCTGGGTCCGAGAAAAGGCAATACCAGATAAGGACCGCTTGCAACACCGTGATATCCCAATGTCTGCCCGAAATCTTCATCATGCTTTTCCAGGCCAATGTCGCTGGCTACATCCACGATACCCGCGAGGCCGAAAGTTGTGTTGACCAATACCCGCATGGTACTCGTCAGCGCATTATTGAACTTGAGCTGCAGAAGGTTATTAAGCGTAACGGGAATATCATTGAAATTGGAGAATACGTTGCCTACCGCAACTTCGACGGGGTCGGGCACTACCCATTTGTAGCCTTTTGCCACTGGTTTGAATACATAGTCGTCAACCGACTCGTTAAAACTGAATACCGCGCGGTTCATTGGTTCCCACGGATCTTTCTTATCATTATAAGTTGGGTAAGTAGTCGGGGCGCCACTCTTGAATATAGGTCCTTTGGGCGCTTCCGATGACTCTTTTCGATTATTAACCGTCGCATCGTTACCGCCGTTATTGCCAGTCATGGCGCTACTATTGGCCGAAGCGATATCCGTGATTGCGTTCCTGGTTGCCGCGCCATTATTATCCGAAATGCTATCTGCCGGCGCATTGCTGGTTGCTGTGCTATCAGTCTTGGCCGCTGCGCTATCCGCTGGCGTGCTATTGGCCGTGGTTTTACTGGTTGTAGCGCAGCCGGTAAGAAAAAATCCCAGCAGCAACATTAACAGGGTGGGAAATTTGAAGAAGGGAGAGTGATTCATATTCAAAATATTTAAATTTATCTTTGCTTTGGGTAGGTAAAACGCCGCCATTATATGGCGAATCCAGGTTTAAAATGCAATTATTTTTCTAGCGGGAGGCGTGGTTTCCGTTTAGTTTAGGCGTTAAGACCGCTCTAACGTTCAATTTCGCTCGTAATTTAATCTGTTGAAAATGGCAATTTTCCCGATTCGGATCTGTTCGATTCAATTCCAGCTGCTGATTCTCTCTTACCCTTAGGCCGGTGCGCTATGCTGCCGCGCATGCAAATGTTTCCGGCCCGGCGATATTTTCAGACATAGCGGGGATTCTGGCTTCGGCGCGGGTTCGACTCATGTCGTGTCGCGCCTTGAGAAATTCTTCAGGCGGAAACCGAGTAGCCATAGCACGGCGAAGTAACTTGTTGCGCCAGATATAACCACCCATGTCAGCCGGGTGGCGCGTTCGAAGGTGGAGATTGTCAGCCACGACGCATCGCTACCCGAGGCGAACCATAGCGTGCTACCCATTGTTGTAAGTGCCACGAGTATCTTGGCCGTGAAGATCCCCCAGCCCGGTTGAGGCTGGTAGATATGATGGCTGCGCAATTTATAGTAAAGCAGTCCGGCATTAAGGCATGCGCCCAAACCGATGGCGAGTGCCAGTCCGGCATGACGCAGCGGTATGATGAACGCGAGATTCATCAACTGGGTAGCGACGAGAGTGATGACGGCAATTTTCACCGGTGTTTTGATATTCTGCCGCGCATAGAATCCCGGGGCCAGCACTTTAATCAAAATCATTCCCAACAACCCTACGCTGTAAGCCACTAATGCGTTGCGCGTCATCCACACATCGTTGGCGGAAAACTCTCCGTGAAAAAACAATGTGGCGATGAGCGGAGTGGCAAGCAGCGCCAAAGCCACCGCGGCAGGTAGCGTTAGCAGTATGGTCAGGCGCAAGCCCCAATCCAGGAGGCGTGAATATTCTTCAGTACTATTGTCGGCATAATGCCGGGACAATGAGGGTAGCAATATCGTTCCCAGCGCCACGCCCAGGAGACCGGCGGGAAATTCCATCAATCGGTCTGCATAGTAAAGCCACGACACGCTACCGGTGATGAGGAAAGAAGCGAATATGGTATTGATGAGCAAGCTTATCTGACTGATGGAGACGCCAAATACTGCCGGGCCCATTTGTTTAAGCACGCGCCATGCGCCGGTATCACTGGATTTCAGTCGTAGACGCGGCATCAACTTGAGGCGTATCAGAAACGGTGCCTGGAAGGCAAGTTGCAATACCCCGCCGATAAATACCGCCCACGCAAGCGCGAGTACTGACGGAGTCATTAGTGGCGCAAGCCACAAGGCGCAGCCGATGAATGACAGGTTCAGCAGCGCCGGAGTCAGCGCTGGCACGGAAAATTTACCATGGGTGTTGAGTATGCCTCCCGCCAGGGCGACTAATGAGATGAACAGGATGTAGGGAAACGTGATCCGCAGCAGTTCAACTGTCAATTCGAATTTCTGCGGGTTGGCGGCAAACCCTGGCGCACTCACGTAAATTATAAAGGGTGCAGCGATTACCCCTATCAGCGTAACCAGGAACAGCGCGATCGACAGCAGTGTCGTGACGTGATTGATCAGTTCGCGCGTCTCCTCCGGTGTGCGGCGGTTTTTATATTCGGCAAGTATGGGCACGAATGCCTGCGAAAACGCACCCTCGGCAAACAGGCGGCGCAACAGGTTGGGAATACGAAAGGCGACGAAAAACGCATCGGTCGCAATGCCGGCACCAAAAATACGGGCAATCATTACATCGCGTATGAATCCCAAAATTCGGGATATCAAAGTCATCCCGCTGATGGTGGCGAGGGTTTTGAGCAGATTCATGGATGAGTATGGTAACCTGAATAGTCCCGCTGGTTTATGCAGCAGAAGAAAATCTCACCAACCACGCCCCAATTTCCCTGCTGGATATTGCTGTAATCGGGATTCTTTCCTGGAATTTTTCTTGCAATATGGCGAAAATATCCGTAACATTAAAAAATTTTAGCAGCAGTCAATTGAGGAATTTTTATGGCCAATAGTGCGCAAGCGAGAAAACGTGCAAGGCAAACTGTCAAACAACGTGACCACAATACCAGTCTGCGCTCCCAATTGCGCACCGCGATCAAGCACGTGAGAAAGGCGGTAGGAACGGCTGACAAAACCACTGCACAGGCTGCGTTTAAGGCATCCATTGGTGCCATCGATTCGATCGCTGATAAGGGAATCATCCACAAGAATAAGGCTGCGCGCCACAAGAGTCGCCTGTCCGCTGCCATCAAGGCGATGGCCTGACCGGTCAATCACCCCAAAAGAAGTCCGTGCCACGGACTTATCATTTTCCTTTGTTTTTCCAGTTCAATCTTTGCGGGTTTAATTCTCTACCCTTTGGGGCGAGCGCTGGCTGAAAGCCAGCGGATTGTAAGAGCGCAGTTAAAACTTCGCTGCTTGCGGCGGGGGTGCTTGATTATGTCTATATGCTGTCGCACCGCTATTTCAGGTATTCCCGGTAGTACGGTTTTTAAGGGCATCCGTTAGCGCCATTACCAGTTCCATTGGTATCGGAAAAATGATGGTGTTGGATTTGTCAGTGGCGATGTTTGTGAGGGTCTGGAGATAGCGTAGTTGCATTGCGCCTGTTTGCTGGGAAAGAATTTGTGCGGCTTGCATTAATTTGTCTGATGCCTGCAGTTCACCTTCGGCATGAATCACCTTTGCGCGCCGCTCGCGCTCTGCCTCAGCCTGGCGAGCAATGGCTCGTATCATGGATTCGTCAATATCCACATGCTTTATCTCGACGTTGGAGACCTTGATGCCCCAGGCATCGGTCTGAACGTCCAGTGCCTTCTGGATATCCATGTTGAGTTTTTCGCGTTCCGCCAGCATCTCATCAAGCTCATGCTTGCCCAGCACTGAGCGTAAGGTAGTTTGCGCGAACTGACTGGTGGCGGCGAGAAAGTTCTCCACCTGAATAATGGCTCTTTGCGGATCGACCACGCGAAAATACACGACTGCGCTGACTTTCACCGAGACATTGTCGCGAGAGATCACGTCCTGGCTGGGCACATCCATTACTACAGTGCGCAGATCAACCCGCACCATTTTCTGGATGCCGGGAATTATCAGGATCAGGCCGGGGCCTTTTACCTTGTAGAAGCGGCCGAGCATAAACACTACCCCACGTTCATATTCCCGCAAAATACGAAATGCTGAGAATAGCACCACCATGAGAATGATGACGAAGGTACCAAAACCGAAGTTGGCGAACATGAATGTCTCCTTGGACTATTTCTCTGTAGAAGTTACCTGTAAAACCAGACCATCGATTCCTGTCACGCGCACCTTTTGTCCTCGGACCAGAGGCCGCGCACACCGCACACTCCACAATTCACCATGAATACGCGCCATGCCTTCGCCCGGAGTGTCTTCAAGTACTTCTCCCACGGCGCCCACCAGTTCTTCGCGGCCGCTGACAATGGGGTTGCGCCGCGATTTCAGCGCCATGCCGATGACAAAAATCAGGAATAACGCGCTCGCCGCGGTTATTCCGGCAATCATGGGCCAGGGAATGCCGTAGCCGGGCATATCGGTGTCAATCAGCATCAATGAGCCGACGAAGAAGGCAATAATTCCGCCGATGCCAAGCGAGCCGAAACTTGGTAAAAAGACTTCCGCCGTCATGAATGCGATGCCCAGCAGAATCAGGGCAAGGCCGGCATAACTCACGGGCAGCAACTGGAATGCAAACATGGCGAGCAGCAGGCAGATGGCGCCTGCCACGCCGGGTAATACAAAACCGGGATTGGAAAATTCGAAGAACAGTCCGTAAATGCCGATAAGCATCAGGATATACGCCACGCTGGGATCGGTGATGACAGCCAGCAGTTGTGTGCGCCAATCAGGTTCGACGATCTGTATCGTGGCTGAAGCCGTGTCCAGGATAAGGTTCTTGCCTTGTATGGTTATGTGCCTGCCATTCACCTGCTTCAATAAATCCGGCACATCGGCAGCGACATAATCGATGACTTTCAGATTTAGCGCTTCAGTCGCGGACAGACTTACCGCTTTGCGTACAGCCCGCTCCGCCCATTCTGCATTCCGATCGCGCATCTGCGCAAGCCCGCGGATATATGCGGCAGCGTCATGGATCATTTTGCGCGACATCGCGTCCTTCATTGGTACGCTGTCGTCTTTTGCTGCATCCTGATCGCGGCTCTCGTCTGACCGCTTGACAGGTGAATCCGGCGATGACTTTGGCTTGGTTTTAGGCTCCGTTTTGGGCTCGGGCGGTTCTGGCAGGCCACCGATCTGCACCGGCGTGGCCGCACCCAGATTGGTGCCTGGCGCCATCGCGGCGATGTGACTGGCATAAAGGATATAGGTTCCGGCACTGGCTGCCCGAGCCCCGCCCGGCGCTATAAAAACTGCCACCGGCACCGATGCAGCCAGAATGTCGCGTACAATCTGTCGCATCGAGTTATCGAGGCCGCCTGGCGTATCCAACTGCAATACCACGAGCGGCGCTCCTTCGGCGGCGGCACGTTGCAAGCCGCGCTCGATAAAGTCGGCGCTGGCCGGCGCGATCGGCCCCTGTATTTTTAGCACCACCACCGGCGCAGCCAGAACGAGAGCCGGCAAAAGAAGCAGCATTGCCGCCACACCATTATGCAGGACCGGAATGGACAGTTTCATATAATCACTATAGACCGTTTTAGTCTCGACTGCATTTGGTCACAGTTAGGCGGCTATTGAGGGATGGTCTTGAAAACTCTCCTGAGGCT
>JBDTWQ010000073.1:0-1534 GCA_040006595.1 Nitrosospira sp. | reverse complement strand
GACGCGCAGACGGAATTGCCGTGGCCAAGCATTCAGTTAAATATCAGTCAAAATATGCAAGGGCAGGGCGGTTTCTTGCCGTCCGGTTCAAACTTTAGGTGTCGGCACCGCCTTGTTTGAACATTACCTCGGCACGCTGCTTGATTTCGTTTGGCGAGAGATCTTCCTTGTGAGTTGCAATGAACCAGATATGCCCGAACGGATCTTCCAGCGTGCCCGTCCGGTCACCGTAAAACTGATCCTGCACTGGTCTGATGGCCTTGGCGCCTGCATCAATGGCTTGGGCAAACACCGCGTCCACGTTTTCCACGTACACGTGAAGGCCAATTGGCGAGCCACCTGATTGTGGACTGCGGAATGGGCTTTCCCCGCCGCAATCATCCGCCAGCATGATGCGGGAATCACCAATTCTTATTTCGGCATGCCCGATTCTGCCGCCAGGCATGTCCATTTTGAATAACTCCGCCGCGCCAAATGCCCGCTTATAAAATTCAATAGCCTCCGCTGCACCCTTGGTCATCAGGTACGGTGTTATGGAGTGGTAACCATCAGGTATGGGTTTAACTGTCATGTCTGTGCTCCTTATTATGAGGTGGTCGAAATTCCTGATCGGGAGAAGGACGCTTGTTCGGATCTCTCTCTTTGCCAGACGTTCATCAGGCGCCCATAAATCGACTCGGCTGGTTTTGATCAAATATACAGACTGCTGCGCCAGCGGGTGGAAGCGCCCGTCACGCCTGCGTGATTTTTCGTTCTAGCGCCGCTCTGTCCCAAGCCGCCAGCGTAGCGGCAGCATCGTATGTGGTCTGGAGAAACAGGAGCAGCGCTTGGGCTGGGTTTTCGGCTGTCCGTACCGCTTCGTAGGGCAGGATGAACTCGCCGAGTTTGTTATGGAAATACGCCTCCTTTGGCTGAACCGGATAGCTATCGAAACCGGTTGGACCGGGATACGCATAGGCATAGAAGGCAGCCTCGCCCAAACCCGTCCCCGGCCAGAATCCCGCGCTCGATACCTCATGCGAATACGCTTCTTCCATTACCCAGTCAGCCACGTTAGGAGCGCCGCCAGGATGCTTCGGCGCGGTTCGCCCGGAAAACCGGGTTACAGCCAGGTCAAATGCCCCCCAGAAAAAGTGCACAGGACTTACCTTGCCTATGAAGCGCGCCCGGAAATCCTTAAAGACACGATCGGCATGCACGAGCGCACACCAGAAAAGGAAAGCGGCATTGGCATCGTAGCTTGCATGCTCGTCGTCTTTATCGAACGGTATCGCTACTTCCACCTCGACTGGCCGGGTAAAGATTCTGACCGTGATACCCAATTCGCCGAGTGCCTCAATTATCTTGCGATAAAAGGCAGCAACCGACATGGGTTCGAGGGCGAATGAGCGATCAATACCCTGCGAAGTGGTGATACGAAGCGTATGGGCGATAAAATCGAGATCGATTGCAAACGTAAGCATCCCGTAGGGGATGGGTGAGGTGGTCAGACCCCGCGTTGTAACATAGAGTGTCGAACCCCAACAGTGGTTAA
>JBDTWQ010000072.1:0-4748 GCA_040006595.1 Nitrosospira sp. | reverse complement strand
AATTTTAAATCAAAAGTAAAATTCGGTGCAATTAATAGATGCACCCACCCGGCGCTAGGGGGTGGCATTACGGAAAAATTGCGGTTCAAACAACAAGGATTTGGCATGGATAGCAAAAATTCCATACTTTCCGGCATAAAAATACTCGTTATTGATGACGAGCCAGATATTCTGGACCTCACCAAATGCCTACTGACTATTTACCACGCCAACGTGATCGCGGCTGCCACCGCTGCCGAAGGATTAGAACAGGTACAAACGCACAGGCCCGATGTAATTGTCAGTGACATTGGCATGCCGCATAGGGATGGCTACAAATTCATTCGTGAAGTAAGGAACCTGCCAGCGCATAATGGCGGGCAAACCCCAGCCATTGCACTTACCGCATTCAACGGGGTGAAAGACCGCTCTCAAGCGCTCAATGCTGGTTTTCAGCGGCATCTTTCTAAACCCTTCGAACTGCAGGAGTTAATCGACATCATTGCAAGCATGGCTGCAACTAAATCGTATTAACGGGTGCTATTCAATGAAAACCGTGAAGCCTATAAGTCCCGTACGTCGCGCCGCAAATCCAAGTAGAAAAAAGGTCTCCGCCTTATCGGATCTGGCGGATTTGCCTGGAAACGCAGTTAAAGCTGATCTACCTCCAGCGCTGCAACCGCAGCTCGCAACGCTGGTAGATGGCCCTCCCAATGATCCGGCTGAGTGGACCTATGAAATCAAGTTCGACGGTTACCGATTACTTACCCGAATAGATGGCGGAAAAATCCAGCTGTTCACCCGCAACGGGAACGACTGGTCCCACAAGCTGCCCCATATTGTAAAAGCAATAAGCAAAATGGACTTGCAAAGCGGTTGGCTGGATGGCGAAGTCATCGTACCCAATGAACATGGCATTCCGGATTTTCAGGCCCTGCAAAATGCGTTTGACAGTTCACGCACGCAAAACATTATCTATTATGTTTTCGATATCCCGTTCTTTGGCGGGTACGACCTGAGAGCCGTCCCCCTGGTTGAACGCAGGGAATATCTCAAAAAACTGTTTGAGACCCGTTCTGCGGGGACGGTACACTTTAGTGAGACCTTTGATGTTCCTGTAGACCACATCGTGGCTTCCGCATGCCGCATGGGGCTGGAAGGCGTAATGGGCAAACGCAAGACATCCCCTTATGTCTCGCGCCGCTCGCCCAACTGGATAAAGCTGAAATGCAGTCAGCGGCAGGAATTCGTCATCGGCGGCTACACCGAGCCAAAGGGTGCCCGGATAGGGATCGGTTCGCTTTTGCTGGGCTTTTATGATGAAGAAAAAAAGCTGCGATACGCCGGTAATGTCGGCACGGGATTCAGCGATAAGACACTTCGCGAGCTGAAAGCGAAGCTGGATAAAGTCGGTTCTGATCAGAACCCTTTTACCAAGGCTACCGGTATTGCCCGAAATGTCCATTGGGTCAAGCCGGAACTGGTGGCTGAGGTTTCCTTTGGCGAATGGACACGCGAAAAGCACATCCGTCATTCAGTATTTCAGGGCCTCAGAATCGATAAGAAGGCCACGACCATCATTCGCGAGAAGCCGGTTCATGCGAAGGCCAGCGAATCCAAATCTAAAACAATGCCGACATCAAGCGTACTCCCGGCATCGCTGCGTATCACGCATCCGGAACGGGTGATCGACCCCTCCACGGGGTTCACCAAGGCGGATCTTGTCCGCTACTATGGCTTGGTGGGTTCCCTCATGATGGCACACCTTTCGGGGCGGCCTGTTTCGCTGGTGCGTGCTCCTGACGGCATCACAGGCCAGCTATTTTTTCAGAAGCATCTGGAAAAATACAAGATGGCGGGCGTGAGGCAGCTTGACCCGAATCTGGACCTTGAGCATCCCCCGTTTCTGGAAGTCTCGACGCCGGAAGGAATCTTGTCTGCAGCGCAAATGAATGTGATCGAGTTTCACACCTGGAACGGGACCAAGAACGCCCTGGACAAACCTGACAGGATGGTATTTGATCTTGACCCCGGCGAAGGGGTTAAATGGAATTTCATGCAGGAAGCGGCACAGCTTGTGCGCATATTCCTGAATGAACTTGAATTAGTATCTTTTCTCAAGACCAGCGGCGGGAAAGGCTTGCATGTCGTGGTCCCCATCAAGAGGCTGCGCGACTGGGATACTGTCAAGGACTTCTCCCAAGCCATCGTCGAGCACTTGGCCAAGGCAATACCCCCGCGCTTTGTCGCGAAAAGCGGGGCGAGCAATCGTGTAGGGCGAATCTTTATCGACTACCTGCGAAACGGTCTGGGTGCAACTACCGCATGCGCCTGGTCGGCTCGTGCCCGCCCAGGTTTGGGAGTATCGGTGCCGCTGGCGTGGGAAGAACTGGAGGCGCTTACCAGCGGGGACCGATGGACTGCTTCCAATATCGAGGACCGCCTGGACACGGGAAATGGGCCATGGGCTGACTATGAAATTTCACGACGGTCAGTATTGCCGGCGATGAAAATATTGGGATTCAAACCCTGATGCCATATATTAGTGAATAAGAACGTTCTTATCATTCACAAAGATCACATGGAAGAGTTCCATGAATATCAGCAAATCCGGGCTTTTGTTAGGACCACTTTTCCTCATGGCTCGAATGATTACGCTCCGCACAATAGGCTGCGCTGTGCCTACTGCGCCATGTTTCTCCATAGCACCACTGTCAATGGAACCTGAACCGCCTGTATGGAAGGATATCGTATCGGTTTTCTCGGCAGACACCGGAAATCCAGGGTCATGCGCCAGGAACACATATCGCCCTCTTACACCAAAAAATGAATGAGGTGTCGGTCGGGCATGCGACAGGCTTCATCCATCATCAGCGGTTCCTGACATTAGTTCTTATATGCAAAGCATGACAATCCAGCTTTTGTTTAAGGCTATTTGCTAATAAAAATCATGAAATACCTAGGCCATCTCCCGGCGGATGATCCTTTTTACGGATATCTCCATCACGAAATTTTACCGCTACTCGGCAGCGGCGTAGGGTCCAATACTCCCGAGTTTCGGGTATACAAACTTCCCGCCTCCAACCAGGTCTACCTCTACGAAGACCAGCGCAGCCAAACCCGCATTATTGGAAAATTCTTTCGTGGTGGCCCAAGTCACTCCCCGGAGACCGCTTCTCATCATATGGAGCGGGAATTCAATAATTTGAATCATTTGCGCAGCATCGGTTTTACCGGCTATCCCCATTACGTCGTGCGGCCACTCGGCCGAAATGCAAGCCTTAATAATGTACTGGTCGAGGAATACTGCTATGGCACGCCACTCGCGGACTTCATTGTCGAGGCGATCCGAAAAAACGCACGGGACATTCTTTTTGAGAAACTTACCGCGCTTGCCTATTTTCTCGCCAGCCTGCATAACCGTACAGCAAGTGACAGCACGGTAGACTTTAATAAGGATTGTAGTTATTTTGATCGCATCGTGAGACAACTGGCTGAGGCCGGACGCCTCGGATGGGAGGAAAAACAGGCTTTTTGCCAGCTCAAGGATCAATGGCGAACGAAAGCATGTATGTGGGAGGATTGCCAGGTTCTAGTACACAGCGATGTCACTCCGGCCAACATCCTCTTTGGTGACGGTCTGTGGGTAATCGTTATTGATCTCGAACGGCTGAGATTGGCAGACAGAGTATTCGATCTTGGTAGGGTAGTTGGCGAGCTCCAGCACTTCTTCATGCAGGAAGTTGGCGATAAATGGCTGGCCGAGCCGTTTATCGGACACTTCCTGTGGGAATATGCCTGCCACTTCCCCGATCGGGACAAAGCTTTTGCAGCGATCACCCGGCGCGTCCCCTTCTATTCAGGACTCACCCTCCTGCGCATTGCACGCAACACCTGGATTAGCGATAAATACAGCCGCCAATTACTGGATGAAGCCAGGAAAACATTAAGGTAAAACCATCATGGCGATAAAAGGCATTCTATTCGACCTCTATGGCACGCTGATCGACATCGAGACCAACGAGTCCATGGATGAGATCTATCGCGCTATCGCGCACTATCTGAGCTATCAAGGCGTTTATTTGCATCGCTGGGAGGTGCGGGAACGCTACTATCAGATCATGAAGCAGCAGAAAGAAGCCTGCGGCGAGGAATATCCGGAAATCGATGTGGAAGCCATATGGAATGAATTCCTTATGCAAGAAGGCATCAAGTCAAGTCTTCATCGCGGTCAACAGGCCAAGGTTATCGCCCACATTTACCGTGGCGTTTCCCGAAATCGGCTTCAGCTATATCCCGACGTTAAACGGGTGTTGAATGAATTACAGATAAAATACCGCTTGGCGCTCATCTCGGATGCCCAGTCTTGTTACGCATTGCCGGAAATCCAGGCAGTCGGGCTGGAAAACTACTTTGAGTCTATCGTTATTTCCAGTCGCTACGGTTTCAGGAAGCCCGATCCCCGTCTTTTTCAAAAAACGCTCGATAACATGCAACTCGCCTCCTCGGAGGTGATCTGGGTAGGAAACGATATGTTCCGGGACATTTACGGAGCGCAAGCGCTCGGGATAAAGAATATTTATATCGATTCCAACCAGGGCGCCAAATCTTATAAAGATGTGACCCCGGACTACCGCATCCAGCAATTCGCAGATCTACTCCAGGGCGTTACCGCGCTGGGTTAAAAGCTATCGTATCCCTGGCGCCATTTAATGCCAATTCAATATGAAACATCGACCCACTGTGGAGCTATCCTTTTGCTATTTTGT
>JBDTWQ010000071.1:0-2048 GCA_040006595.1 Nitrosospira sp. | reverse complement strand
AATCCAGAAAAATCCACTCGATAAAACCATTCGCCAGAATGAGTGCGGTGATGCCAAACGCAACAGCTGCTATCGCGATGGTGCTACGGCGTCTTTGACGCACGATATTGCGGAACGCCAAATTAAAGTCGAGCCAGAATATTCTCACCGACTACAATCCTTTTGCTCATTGGCGGTTGGCTATTGCCGATCGACGCATTGCGGTCGTGCTAAGAAGATTGACCGGACAGGAGGATATTTTTCCTCCGCTTCTCTACAACGCTGCGTAACGCGGGTTCCCGACTGCCCGCATATCGCCGTTCGCTGCAACGCTTTTTTACGTAAGGGACTCATGTTTCGCAGGACAGCACACTCGGGAATTGTACCAGTCCGCCTTGGATTGTGCGTTGTTCTTCCGCGCCGTGCCCGTCGATAGCGGTAAGTAATGCGCATTCATTCGTCCAGATATGCGGGTGCAATCCAAACCTAGTGCTGGATAATTTTCCCATCTTTCCGGGTTGCCCATCAATGCTTATCTTCCATGCTCCCAAAAACGGTGTAGCGCTGTGTTATAGTCGTTATACTCGCGGCGGCTCTCTGTATTTGCGTTGACCCGTTATCATGTTGGGGGTATAGTACATTAAGGGGAGAGGAAATATTAAGTTCATTCTTTATACCTTAAGATCAATGGGTTATCCATACCATTGCGTCCCGACGCAACGTGCGTGCATATGCAAACATCCGCCAAAAGCCAAAAACATCGGATGGCTGGGCATACCGCTTTTTTAAGCGATGATGAATTCACGTAACACCTTCCTGGCGGGTAACCGCTTGACAGGTATCGCTGCCATACCGAGCCGATGTTGCAAGGAGTATGTAAATGCCGAACGTGGTCGAGAGTATTCTGGATTTGGCACGGTGGGCGCCAAGCGGGGATAACACCCAGCCGTGGCGCTTCCAGATTCTGGACGAATTTCACGTTGTGGTGCATGGCTTCGATACCCGAGAACACTGTTTATACGACCTGAACGGATTTGGCAGCCAACTGGCTCATGGAGCGTTGCTCGAAACTATCCGCATTGCCGCAACGGGCTTTGGGCTTCGCGCAGAGATTTCGAGACGTCAGGACGCGCCGGAGGTTCATCCGCTCTACGATGTGCGGCTGTATCCGGATAGTCAGGTTCAAGCTGATCCTCTCTTACCCTTCATTAAACGACGGTGCACCCAGCGCCGGCCATTTCAAGTTCGCCCCCTTACTCTTGACGAAAAGCGGGCCTTAATAGCTAGTGTCGGAGATCCTTACACTATCCTGTGGATCGAGGGTTGGAGAGGCCGCTGGGCTATGGCTAAGCTTCTGTTTGCCAGCGCCAAGATCCGGCTGACCATTCCCGAAGCCTATGAGGTTCATCGATCGGCCATCCAGTGGAATGCATGTGACTCGACCGATCGAATCCCGGATGCCGCTATCGGGCTTGACCCTTTGACCCTGAAGCTCATGCGCTGGGCCATGGGAAGCTGGAAGCGTGTTGATTTTCTTAACAGTTATCTGGGGGGGCACTTGCTTCCCCGAATCGAGCTGGATTTATTGCCAGCTCTGCGCTGCGCCGGTCATTTTGTTCTCCTGCGCAATGAGGAGCCGCAGGGTATTGAGGATAACGTGGCTGCAGGCCGTGCAGTGCAGCGCTTCTGGCTTACGGCAACCCAACTTGGTCTGCAATTGCAACCGGCGATGACGCCTCTGATTTTCACCCGATATGTAACTCAGGAGATTCGCTTGTCTCAAGTGAAGTCTGCCGTGCAACAAGCCAAGGATTTGGCTGTTGTGTTAGAGCGCCTTGTATGCAAGCAGTCCAAAAGAATAATGTTTATGGGACGAATCGGGCACGGACAGGTGCCGCAAGCCCGTTCCATGCGGCTATCCCTGGAAGACCTGCTGTCCTCTGCTCCAACCGGAAAACCTCCCTAAATATCCGATATGCGACATGCGATCAGGCGGCTACAACAGGCTGCCGAGTTAACTTGTAATTCCCCGCAGTCTTGCTGCGGGGACACCGCAGGCTAAAATGAAG
>JBDTWQ010000070.1:0-1526 GCA_040006595.1 Nitrosospira sp. | reverse complement strand
CGGTGGTGACAGACGTGGATGGCAACACCGAGGACCGCAGCGATACGGTTTCGGTATTCAACGGGCCTCCGCCCGGCATTCATATCCTCAAGGATGAACACGAAGAAATTAAAACGGTCGGTAACTGGATAGGTGAACGGAAAAAAGCGGGAGTGATGCCGCACGAGTTCGGCATTTTTGTGCGATCCGAAGCGCAGCTGGAGCGTGCGCGAACTGCCGTCAAGGAAGCAGGCATGGCTTTCAAGGTTCTCGATGAGCACGTCGAACCAGCTAGCGGCCACGTCTCGATCAGCATCATGAATCTCGCCAAGGGACTTGAGTTCCGCGCGGTGGTCGTGATGGCCTGCGACGACGAGGTCATTCCGCTACAGGAACGCATCGAGACAGTCGGCGACGATGCCGATCTGCAGGAAGTTTATGACACCGAGCGCCACCTGCTTTACGTTGCCTGTACGCGAGCGAGGGATCACCTGCTGGTGACCAGTGTCGAGCCGGCGTTGGAGTTTCTTGAGGATATGCTGATTTGAAGGGCGCGTAGATCCCGCGTAAAGTGGCAGCTGTAAAGGCCAGATCTCTTTCAACGCTCGCCGAACTCGCTGGCGACTTCCAGGCAAAAATCCGTCAACCTTTACATATCCTCCTGCATATGTATAGTAATCTATACTTTTCTATACATGTTGGACCAATTATTGTCGGATTACGCTACCCTAATCCGACCTACAGTACTGCAAAACTATAGCTGTTGCCGGCACAGGATGCCGATAATTTTCATGGATGGATGACAAGCATCGAAATACAGCAAAAATTGTGGACCCGAAGCGGAAGCCTAGCTCGCGCGGCTTTGTTACTACTTTTATACCTATATGCGTCAAGAGCCAGGCAACGGAGGCCTTTCATGCAGCCTTGTACAGAGCTGGCCTGAAATTGCCGGTTGGCGTGGGGGATTGTAAAACTGCAATAAATATTAAGGAATTCATCATGCAATCAGAACACTTCGATTTGAATGATATTCAGCACGAACCTACCGACCAGCAATTGGAAACCCTCATGATGCTGGTGGCTGTAGAGGCGCGCCGGCGTGCCGAGGCTGCACGCAGGGAACTCATGGCGCGCTTGCGGGCCGAGATCGCGGCTGCCAACCGCTCTCGGGAATCCGCATGGGTGAAAGAGCAGGTCGGATTAGCGCAGCGCAATCCGACAGTTTGACCCGTCCGTGCAACTCGACAATCAGCATGAATCGTGGGCGGTAGACTTTTTTTGCTGTGATGACGCGAAATGCCGGTCTCCCGAGAGATTTCGGGGGTGGCGCATGTGTAAGAGAGGGATTATTTATTGGAGGAAATGTCGGATTACGCTACGCTAATCCGACCTGCAATAGGTGGAGATGCGCCGCCGGTGTGAGCGGCCTGCCTGTCAAGCACCGGTTGAAATATGTTTGAAGCTGCGTCGGCGGGAAAGCCTACGTCGGGGCGCGCTGGCGGTTGATCGAAGCAGGATTTGCCAAACCTTTGATCCAGCCTTTGCGC
>JBDTWQ010000069.1:0-2018 GCA_040006595.1 Nitrosospira sp. | reverse complement strand
ATACTATTGGGCATCATGAGCTTCGGTTTTCTGTGGTGGGTAGTGCGCGGCGCAACATCCGGGGTGCCCGGCAAGCGTCAGGCATTTGTCGAGCTGGCCATTGAATTCATTGATGAGCAAGTTAAAAGCACTTTTCATGGCGACCGCCACGCGTTCGTTGCACCTGCGGCGCTCACCGTATTTGTGTGGGTTCTTATGATGAATGCGATGGACCTCTTGCCGATAGATATCATGGCCGGGATCTACGCACTGCTAGGTCTGCACAATTGGCGCAGCGTCCCGACCACCGACATCAACACGACGTTTGCGCTGGCGCTCTCGGTATGGTTGCTGATGATTTTTTTCAACATAAAGGTCAAAGGGCTGGGCGGCTGGATACACGAATTGGTGTGCACTCCATTCGGCAAAAATCCCATACTGTGGCCTGTCAATATCCTGTTCAATCTGGTCGAATATGTTTCCAAGCCACTTTCCCACTCGTTGCGTCTTTATGGAAACATCTACGCTGGCGAGATCATTTTTCTGCTGATCGGTATGTGGGCGGCTACCGGTTTGGCTGGTACTCTGTTCGGCACCTTTCTGGGGGCGGGATGGGCCATTTTCCATATCTTGATCATTACACTGCAAGCGTTTATTTTTATGATGCTGACGGTGGTTTATCTTTCCATGGCGCACGAGTCGCACTGATTTTCACCCTATCTGCTTATCACAACCTACTATTTATTACCACGACGAGAGGAAAACGAGATGGACAATTTGCAATACTTGGCGATGATTCAGGCCTACACAGGCATTGGTATCGGCCTGATGATCGGTCTTGGCGCCGCCGGTGCCTGTATTGGCATAGGTATAATGTGCAGCAGCTTCCTTGAAGGCGCCGCGCGCCAGCCGGAAATGATTCCGACGCTGCAAGGCAAGGTGTTCCTGCTACTCGGGTTGATCGACGCGTCCTTCATTATCGGTGTTGGTCTGGCGATGCTCTTTGCATTCGGGAATCCGTTGCTGGCTGTCATCAAATAATAATGCCTGCTCCCGGTACCATTATCAGAGACTAGCCATGAATATCAACTTCACGCTTTTTTCTCAAGCGATGGCATTCGCCATATTTATCTGGTTCACGGTCAAGTTTGTGTGGCCGCCGCTGATGCGCGCAATCGAAAACCGGCAGAAAACTATTGCCGATGGTCTGGCCGCGGGTGAGCGAGGCAAGCAGGAGCTGGAGTTGGCAAGCCATCGTTCCGCCGATGTAGTGAGGGAAGCCAAGCAGCGGGCGACCGATATCATTGTCCAAGCGGAAAAACGTGCGTCCGAGATTGTCGAGGAAGCGAAGACCGTTGCAAAAGACGAAGGTAATCGAATTCTCGTCGGCGCAAAGGCAGAGGTCGAACAGGAAGTATTCCGCGCCAGGGAAACATTACGGCAGCATGTAGCTGATCTGGCTTTGGCGGGCGCTGCCAAAATTCTGCACCGCGAAGTGGATGCCAAAACGCATGCGGATTTGCTTGCTTCCATTAAAGCGGAACTTTAAGCAATGGCAGAAGCCCGTACTATCGCACGACCCTACGCGGAAGCCGTCTTCAGGCTGGCCAAGGCCAACAATACGCTCCCTGCCTGGTCCGAAATGCTGCAACTGGCTGCTACAATCGCTGCGGATGAGAACATACGTGCGCTCATCGGCAATCCAAAAGTTTCCACCAGGCGATTGGGTGAGTTGCTTCTCAGTATAGGCGGCGACAAATTCAATGAAGCAGGCCGCAACTTCATTGTGTTGCTGGCGGAAAATGGCCGAATTGAAATATTGCCCGAGGTGAGCGAGCTGTTCGAACAGCTGAAGACTCAGCACGAAGGCGTGCTGGGAGCAAAAATCGCCTCAGCATTCGCCATGAGTGATGCGCAATTGAAAGAACTGGTGGCCAACCTCGAAATCAAGTTCAAGCGCAAAATAGAAGCCAAGGTAAGTATCGATCCGGAATTGATAGGCGGGGTGAAGGTTGAAATCGGCGACGAAGTACTGGACG